>NZ_JBALSS010000006.1:264628-327382 GCF_036967045.1 Bacillus sp. JJ1609
TCATAACAACTCGTCGGCTATTTTATCCCTTCGAGCTGTTCTCGGACAGTGAACAACTTCCTCTAATCTGCTCAAAGTCGCATTCAACGACCTTTTGAGTCACCCTATGCTTCACTTTTCTGCCCACAATTTCGTCTGCCTGTATATAAGAAACACAACCACATTGAAAACCGCTGCACTGGCAAAGACGGAGTCTGTACCCCACCAGGTGACCATCCAGCCGGAGAAGAGCATAGCGGCGGGCATTCCGATCCGGAAGAAGGTTCCGGTCAGTCCGGCGATGCGGCCCATCAATTGGACTGGGGTTTGCTCATGCCGGAATGTGTAGGCGCAGACGAGGTACACTGTGACGGCAAATCCATTTAGAAACAGGAACACAGCAAACAGAATTGGCTCGGTCGTGAAACGTAAGCCAAGGTAGGCCATCGCGTTTAGTAAAATGGAAAACCCAAACAGTGGCCCAAGGTTGAATTTTTGCCTTAGTCTGCTAATCAACAGGCTTGCCAGCAGCCCGCCCATCCCTCCAAACGAAAGCATGATGGATAATTTGGAAGTTGGCAGATGTAAATCGGCGGTACCAAAAATGAGGACCGTGTTGCCAACGACAATTCCCGAACAGTTCACCATGATAATAAACAGCGTGATCATCCACAGTGCCCTGTTTCCCCTGAATGCAGTCCAGCCTTCTTTAAAATCGAGCCAGAAGGACTGCCGCTTTTGCTGTTGGACCGGTTCATCAAGAACCAGGTTATGGATCAGCAAGTAGGCTGCCAGATATAGGAAGACGGTAATCAGCAATCCTTCCGTCTTATTCGCGGCCATGAGAACAATCCCCAGGAATACCGGTCCCATGATGCCGACAAAGGTCTCAGCAAATGAGAACTTGGAGTTTGCCGCTGTTAGAAACGTCATCGGTACGCTGGCTTTAACTAGACTTACCTGGACATTGAAAAATCCGTAATTGAGTGTCATCAGGATGAACCCAAGAAAATAAAACAGTACATGCGTCTCAATCTCTGCCCCAAACATGAAGTATAAGACGGTTAAGCCCGCTGCCTGGAGCAGAATCATCGTAAGTGCCCATTTCTTTTTGTCTACCCGATCGACCACGACGCCTACAAAGATGCCGAAAAATAGGTTTGGGAGCAATTCAGCCGTCCGCATCGATGTCATGACGATCGGCGACCCTCCCGATAAATCATACATAATGAGCGGCAGCAGCAGCTCATATATTTTATTGCCGATGCTTAATAGCAGGCTGGCTGACAGCAAGAAGGTAAAATTGCGGTATTTCCAGATACTTGTTTTTGGATGCGCGTATTCCATTGCCATAAAATGAACTCCTTTTTCCTGAAAATTTTTCCTGCGAGTTCATCTTGAATTGAAAAGAACATAGTAAAAATCGTAAAGATCAGAAAAGTTTTTCGGGTTTTAGGTCATCAGAGGCAAAGATAAAAAAGCTGAAATATTTTTTTCATCTTTGCTCTTTTTTGCCACGAATATATTTGAGATGATGGAAAAAACATGAAATGGGAGTTGTTCCATGAATCCATCCCAATATTATAATTTTTTCCTCTTAAGGAAGGCCTTTCATCAATATGGTGAAGGCATTGAAATAAAAGTGATGATGAAGATGCTGGCAGAGCTGTTTTTTTGTACGGAACGGAATGCGAAGCTGATTATTTCCAAGCTCGAGGATTCTGGGCATTTGCATTTCCAGCCGGGCAGGGGGAGAGGGAATTCCTCCGTGCTGGTGTTCAACACATCCCTTGAGAGCTGTTTGCTCAGCCAGGTTCAGTTCTTATTGAACTCGAGTGAAACAGGGAAAGCATTTGAACTTGTAAAAGAGTTTGGGGAAGGGACCTGTGCCGAGGAATATATCCTGAATTGGACATCCGATTATTTTGGTTATAAACAGGCCAAAGAGGAGGGGAAAGAATTAGAAATCCTGCGGTTTCCTATTTATCGGCCGATTACAACTCTTGACCCAGCACAGGTGATTTTCGATCTTGATGCCCATTTGATCCTCCAGATTTATCAGCCGCTCGTTCAATATGATGCTCAAACTGGGACATTCACTGGCTGTCTCGCACGTGCCTGGGAAGCAAATCTGGAAAAAACCGAGTGGACGTTTTTTCTCCATAAAGGAGTCAAATTTCATAATGGGGCAGAACTGACAGCGGAAATCGCCGCAGACTCGGTGTCCCGTCTCTTTGATTCGCCGCACAGGTGGCTGGTTGCAGATCTAGTTGAAACCAAAGTGATTTCCAGATACACGATTCGGTTCAAGCTGAAAAAACCGAACCATCTTTTTCTCCACTTTGTGTCCAGTACACCGATGGTGATTGTCGAACAGGACCATTTTACCGGCACAGGCCCTTTCAAGCTTGAAAAATATCATCAGGACCATTGTCTACTGTCAGCATTCGAAGAGCATTTCCAGCCTCGTCCTTATTTTGACAGAGTGGAAATCATCAGAGTGAGCGAGGAAATAAAGGATTGGCAATTGCAGCAAAAATTGTCCCTTCAGACTGGAGAAACAGATGATGCTGTTGAGAAAAAGTGGGATGCACAGAGCAGCATCTTCTCTGGAACGAACGTCTTAACCGTAAATACGGCAAAAAAAGGGCCGCTGCAAAATCGCAGTTTGCGCAGGTATATTAGCAGCGTGATTGACCGGGATAAGCTAGTCAGGCTGGGCAGTCCGCGGTTAGCGCCTGCTTCAGGTTTTCAGCCAGACGATACGGATCGTTTGGAAATGGATATCCCTGCGCAATCTGATGATATTTTTTTAGATAAAAAACTAACACTTATGACGTATAAAAGACATGCCGACGATGCAAAGCTGCTTCAATCCATGCTGCAGGGACACGGAATTGAGCTGGTAGTAGAGATTGTCGATTGGAATGAAATCCTGAGGGACAGCATGGTTGCCAGAGCGGACCTGCTCCTGTTTGAAGCTACACCAAATGAAGGTGTGATTTCGATTTTCGATTTAATCTTGTTTGAGAAGGGCTTCATTTATCCATGCCTGTCCGCAAGCAGTAAACAAGAGCTGAGCGTCAAGATTGACCGCATCAAGTCCGAGACATCCGAGAAGATCAGGAGAGAACTTTTGAAAGAGTTGGAGATGTATTTGGCATCAGAAGGCTTGATCATTTTTCTCGCGCATAAGATGGTAGAGGCTACCTATGATAAAGAGCTCGAGGGGGTCACGTTCACATCAAAAATGTGGGTTGATTTTAAAAATCTCTGGTATAAGAGAATCGAACAGTAATAGATCAGGAGGAATGCAAGGTGGCGCAGCAGTTGGATATCCAAACGTTGATTTGGCTATTTCCGATCGTGTTTATTTTTCATGACTTTGAAGAAATTATAATGCTGGAAAGATGGGTTGCTAAAAATTCAAGCACCGTATCAAAGGTATTGCCGGCAAGAATGGCGGAAAGAGTATTGAAACAATTTTCATTGACGACTGCCCAAATGTCTGT
Source organism: Bacillus sp. JJ1609 (assembly GCF_036967045.1). Taxonomy (NCBI): domain Bacteria; kingdom Bacillati; phylum Bacillota; class Bacilli; order Caryophanales; family Bacillaceae; genus Bacillus; species Bacillus sp. JJ1609. The sequence goes on from NZ_JBALSS010000006.1 coordinate 268,120, forward strand.
AGCCGTATTGATCGTTTTTCTATTCGTCAGCAGTTCGACTTTCATGGCAAGCCAGTATCTGAAAGGTGGGCCAGCCGCTAGCATTCAATTCTTCACAGTTTTGATTCTAGTTTTCTTCATTCATGTTTTTACCCATATTGGCCAATCGATTCTATTCCGGTCCATTACACCAGGGGTCATTACATCCGTTTTACTCGTACTGCCATACAGTTTCGTCATGTTGAACACTTTATTAGAAAGAGAGATCATTAACTGGGATATCATCCTCACCTGTTTGCCTTATGTCTTATTGGCCATCCCTGTTGTAGTAATGGCACATTCGATTGGAAAAAGAGTGACGTGAACACGGGGACGGTTCTCATGTTTATGAACATGAGAACCGTCCCCGTGTTCCACTTTGTAATTTTTTCATAAAAGAATCTTTAAGAGTTTTTGGGAAGAAGGCACTGTTTATTGGTATGGCTTCTATCTAAAAAATAGGTTTGCAATATGATTATAGTAAATTGTCCTGTTAAAAATTCACTAGAGAGCGATGAGGCTCTCTTTTTTCATTTACATATATTTACACGGGCTTAAAACAGGAATTTTATAATCTAGTTGTTTGATAAATTCTTTCGAAGAGGGGAAGGTTTTACGATGACTGAGAGACCGTTTGATGAATTGATCAGCAGCTGGAGTGAGGAAAGTTTGAAAAAGAATCTTGATCGCCGCAGCTTTTTGCAGGGAGCTGGCAAGATTGCAGGGCTCTCTCTCGGATTTGCGATCGCTCAATCGCTGGCGGGAGGATTCGAAGTGAATGCTGCGCCTATGTTCAGCGACTACCCATTTAAGCTTGGTGTGGCTTCGGGTGATCCTTTGCACGATGGTGTCGTCCTTTGGACAAGACTGGCTCCGGATCCGCTTAACGGAGGGGGAATGCCTCAGCATACTGTACCAGTGAAATGGGAAATTGCAGCCGATGAAAACTTCCGCCGAATCATCAAGCGCGGGACTGAACTCGCAGCACCAGGATTGGCGCATTCTGTCCACGTTGAAGTAACCGGTCTGCAGCCGAATACGGTTTATTTTTACCGTTTTAAAAGCGGGGATGAATTCAGCCCGACTGGTAAAACCAAAACGCTTCCAGCACCTGGAGCCAATGTTGCAGGAATGACCTTTGCTTTTGCCTCATGCCAGCAGTATGAACACGGCTACTATACTGCCTATCAGCATTTGGCGAAGGAAAACCTTGATCTCGTCTTCCACCTTGGGGACTACATTTACGAATATGGTCCAAATGAATACATATCACCAACGGGAAATGTGCGGGCGCATAGCAGCTCGGAAATTATCACTCTTGAAGATTATCGCAATCGGTACGGACAATATCATTCTGATGAGCATTTAAAAGCGGCTCATGCTGCTTTTCCATGGGTAGTGACATGGGATGATCATGAAGTCGAAAACAATTATGCTAATGTTATCCCGGAAAAAGGACAGTCCGTTGAAGAATTTATCAAGCGCCGGGCAGCTGCCTATCAAGCCTATTATGAACATATGCCGCTGCGCATTTCCTCCATGCCGCATGGGGATGGAATGAAGATTTACAGAGATTTTTCCTATGGGAACCTCGCTGATTTTTATGTATTGGACACTCGCCAGTACAGGGATGACCAGGCCAATGGCGATGGATCAAAGCCTCATTCAGAGGAATCAATGGATCCGAATCGAACTGCACTAGGGGATGAACAGGAAAAATGGCTTCTGAATAAGCTCGGCAAATCGAAATCCCAATGGAATGTACTGGCACAGCAGATTTTCTTTGCGCAGCGCAAATTTGGAACAAGCACAGCGCCTAAATACAGCATGGATGCCTGGGATGGCTATCCGGCGGCCCGCGAACGGATTATTGATTTTGCAGCGAGCCGCAGCATCAACAATCTTGTCGTTCTGACGGGGGATGTGCATGCGAGCTGGGCGTCGAACCTGATGGAGGATTTCAATGACCTGAATTCGAGAATCCTGGGTGCGGAATTTGTTGGCACCTCAATCACATCTGGAGGCGATGGTTCTGATATTCGTGCTGATACGGCAGCTACGCTGGAACGAAATCCGAATATCAAGTTTTTTAACAACTACCGAGGCTATGTGCGCTGCCACGTGACTCCTGATAAGTGGCAGGCGGATTATCGCGTGATTCCATTTGTAACAGCTCCCGGTGCGGATATTTCAACAAGAGCGTCGTTCGTCCTGGAAAAAGATGAGCAGGGAATTAAGGAAGTTTCATCGACCATCATACCAAATGGTGTTCAGCTTTCGAGTGAAACTGAGGAAGACCGACATAAGGCACACGGACAAGCACACCAAAAGCAGCTCGAAAAAAAGAAGCAAAAGGTCACTAACTAATTCATTTAGGTGATGAAAAGGAGGTTTACATTATGCTTCAAAACATTGGAATCCCCGGGTTAATCCTTGTATTGGTGATTGCACTGATCATTTTTGGTCCATCAAAGCTTCCTGAAATCGGGCGGGCTTTCGGATCCACAATCAAAGAGTTTAAAAAATCGACTAGGGAACTTGTAGAGGAAGCGGAAGCAGAAATAGACAGCAAAAAGGATAAAGCGATTTAGATAAATTCTGAGGATGCAAGCCGTCATCTGCTTGCATCTTCTTTTTAAAGGAGAGGTTTGAATGAAAAGTCCAAATATGGACCTTGTCGGCCATCTATCCGAGCTGCGGACGAGGCTGATTATCATCATGATTACTTTTATGCTCCTATTTATCCTATCTTTTATTTACGTGGAAGATATTTATGCCTGGCTGGTCAGGGACCTTCCAGTAAAGCTGGCGATACTGGGGCCAAGTGATATCTTATGGGTCTATTTTATGCTGGCGGGAGTGATTGCTGTAGCAGGGGTCATTCCCATCGCGGCCCATCAAATCTGGTGCTTTGTAAAACCGGCCTTAAAAGCGGATGAACGCAAAGTGACACTTGCCTATATTCCGGCATTATTTGTCTTGTTTATCCTTGGACTTTCGTTTGGCTATTTTGTCATTTTCCCGATTGTATTCAAGTTTTTGCTGACCTTATCAGAAGATATGATGATGACCTTTTTCACGACTGAGAAGTATTTCAGTTTTCTTTTACATATGACCATGCCTTTTGGATTCCTGTTCGAACTCCCTGTCGTCATCATGTTCCTCACAAGTCTTGGAGTGTTGAACCCATATCGATTGCAGCGAATCAGGAAATACGCTTACTTTATCTTGGTCGTTACAGCCGTACTGATCACGCCGCCGGATTTTCTCTCCGACATCCTGGTCATCCTACCGCTTTTGCTTTTATATGAGATTAGTGTGCTTCTTTCTAGGACTGTTTACCGAAAAAAATTAAGAATCAGCCAGACTGCGGAAAAAACGTGAACACGGGGACGGTTCTCATGTTTCATGAACATGAGAACCGTCCCCATGTTTCTTTTTTATGAGCCAGGCTCAGTTTGCGGACTAACTGAATACAATTATAGATAACAGCATTTTTACAGAGAGGGGTGATGACATCATGTTTTCTGTTACGGGAATGCAGGGTTTTGAATTGTTTTCTGCGGGTCATTTGATTACGTTAGGTCTTTTCTTTGCGGTCTGTCTAGGATTGGTGCTTTTTAGAAAAAGGCTTAAGCCTCATCAGAAGGTGTTGAAGTGGACGATTTTTTGGACTTTGCCTGCATGTGAGGTCTCGGCGCATTTATGGCTCATTCTGACGGGCCAATGGGAAGTCGGTGATCTTCCTTTGCACATGTGTTCGATGAGTTCCTTCTTAGCGATGTACTTATTCTTAAAGAAGAATGTGAAAGCGTTTTATGTACTGTATTTTATTGGCACTTTGCCAGCGATTCTGGCAATGGTTACGCCAGAAATGACCTACGTGTTTCCTCATTTCCACTTTATCGAATACTTCCTTCACCATTCAGCCATTCCAATTGCCGCCTTGTATTTTATCCTTTTTGAAGGATATCGCGTTCCTCGCAAAGCCATCCTATTCTCTTATCTCGTCGTCAATATCATAGCCGTTCCTATTTTCATCCTGAATATCCTGCTCGATACGAATTTCTTCTATTTAGCGAGTCCAACAGAATCAAAGACGATTCTGAGCTTTTTTGGCAGTGGGATTATGTATTACATCAACCTGGAAATCGCCGCGCTGTTTGTATTCTGCATTACTTATGTGCCGATGTGGCAGCTGTTGAAAAGGGAGCATAAGAAGCTATTATTGAATTCATATGAGCAGAAAAATTTTTAAATCAGAAGAACCTGATCCTAAGCTGGGTCAGGTTCTTTTGGCATGGCGTTAACATTTGACGAGACTCCAAATGCACAAAATGGTACATAATGTATTAAAATCAAAGGAACAAAATGAGTGATGGAGGTAAGTGCAGAAATGGAGAAAACAATTGGTTTTGTTGGTCTTGGCAATATGGGGGCACCTATGGTCATGAGCCTGTTGAAGGCGGGGTATCATGTGATGGTGTATAATCGTACTCCGGAAAAAGCGGAGGATGTTATCGCTGCCGGGGCGGAGCGGGTTGAGCATCTGGCCGATGTGGCCGTTCCTGGCGGCATTGTTATTACGATGGTGTCTAACGATCAAGCGTTGGAAGAGGTGACAATGGGTGATGATGGTTTCGGGCACAAGCTTGGTGAGGGAGGTCTCCATTTATCAATGAGTACAGTTTCTCCGGAGACTTCACGCAAGCTTGCTGAATTTCATAATAAGCAAAAAAGCCATTATGTAGCATCTCCTGTTTTTGGCCGCCCGGATGCAGCCGCGGCACAGAAATTATTTATCTTATCATCCGGCCCGAGTGAGGCAAAAGAAAGGGTAAAGCCGGTTCAGGAGACTATGGGCCAGAGGGTGTTTGATCTTGGTGAGGAGCCAGGAAATGCGAATGTGATTAAGCTTGGCGGCAACTTCATGATTATGGCGGCCATGGAAGCGATGGCTGAATCGTTTAATCTGGCAGAGAAGAATGGAATCGACCGGCAAGTGGCGGCAGAGGTGTATGCGTCGACATTATTTAATTGCACAGTCTACAATGGATACGGTTCAATGATCGCCAACCGGAAATTTGAACCCGCAGGCTTTCAGCTGGAGCTTGGCTTGAAGGATTGCAATTTGGTGCTCGAGGAAGCCAACGCCAAACAGGCACCCATGCCATTTGCCAGCCTCTTGCACGATTCCTTGCTCGCATCAGTAGCTAAAGGAAGAGGAAAGCAAGATTGGTCAGCACTTACCAGAATAGCATCCGAGAACGCTGGATTGGAGTAACATGGGGGAGTAACATGGGGACGGTTCTCGTGTTCCTATTTTTACATTTTTTAGAACATAGGGACGGTTCTCATGTTCCTATTTTAAAATTCTTCCATTTTAGGTTAAGATGACAGGGTCCACCTCACTGGTTGTGAGGTGGATTTTCTGTATCAAGCTGCATATTGACTGATCCTCTTTTTCAAATCCTCGAATTTTAAAAGGTATAAGTAGATTTCTTTGGCAAAAACTCCGTCATCTCCTTCGGAAACATAGTAATCCCAATATTCTTCAAAAACTTCATCAATCGTTTCCAGCATTTCCGCCTTTTTTAGCACAAGTTTTGCGCTGATATAGGGGGCCAAATCCGATTCCCAGTGTTCCAGCCAGTCCAAGTAATTGCTGCGCATTAATTCATAGTCATCAATAAATGGGTGCGAAAAATCATCGGGTGGCTGATCAGTATTTTCGATGAATTCGCCATAGCAGTCGTCGTTACAAAAATAGTCTCCCCGCTGGTTCACCCGATAATGATCTTTAACCTCAGAGTTGCAGAATTTACAGTGCATCTTTCAATCCCCTTTCAGAATAACTGGTGTCATTACTCCTCTATACATAGGGTTGTTGAATTCTGTTACGGGTTAAGCTTGTAACGAGTTTTAAAAAGGGTATTAACCAGCCTTAGTGCAGACTTTACTGCACCAAATCCTCAGAAAATCCCATTTCAAAAAGCTCTGCAAAATATAGCTCATGGAACTTCTTGTTGAGGATCCCGGTGTAGTAAGCAAATGGATTTTTAACTGTAACCTTGGATTTTAGCTTGCGGACGAGCTGCTTAAAGGAATTCAGGGATACAGTGAGCAATCTGTCTTTATCGTTCTCCCAGTTGTTGCGATAGGCGGAAATCATGCTCATTCTCCAAAACTCTTCGATTGTTTTAGCTTTTGGGAAGAAATACTTTGCTAATTCCACAAATGGTGCTGGAACTCGATCGCTTACAAACAAATGGTCTTCAGCAACTTCATGCATGTCAGCAGTCTGGTTTGATTTTACCGAATCTTTAACTGGTTCATTTTCCGCAAGCGTTGTTTCACGTTTATTATTCTTTTTAATGTTAGTTTTAGAAGGAATGATAGTTTTATTATGGTGGCTCAATTTTTCCTCGGTTAGTAGTTCATTCGTAGGAAAGCGGTTGAATACATAAAGATTGCTGGATTGCGAGCCGTTCTTACGCTCGGTTTCATAGACTGTGAAAATACCAATTTTGCTTGCTTTGATGATCATTCTTTTAAAAGTAGAACGGGAGATCATCCCCATTTCTCCATATTCCTCGTAAATCGCCTTCAGCACGGTTCCGATTTTTGCATTGGCTACACCAGGAACCTTAGCTGCAAAACGAGCAAGCCTCTTCAGTCCAATTAACTCGCCTTTTGTGAAGTACTGTTTTTTATCCGCCATCCACATTTCAAAATGGTTATTGAAATCTCCAAGTGACTGGAACTGTGTATACTCTTCAAAACTCTCAATATTAGCTGATTTTATTTGCATGTAAATGCACCACCCTTTCACCTTCTATATACAAGCGGGTGGTTCAAACGGACATGGTGGGTGGGGGAGGGTTGTGACAGATTTGTGAAGTTTTATTGGACAGGAATTGTTGTGTTATTTAACTTAAGCAAACTGCCCCGTTCGGATTATATAACTACCAGAGATGAAAATGTCTTTATCAATATAACCTCTCCAATGGGTAAATGAGTCAGCTGCTGGATAAATCTCAAAACCTCTAACAGTATGTGTAAATACAGTATCCAAGAAGTGTAAAATTATGGTAGATTAAGAGTATCAATTATAAAGGAGAATGTGCATGAGCGTAATCATCACTATAATTGGACTCCTCCTTCTTGCGCTGTTGGTCTTCATCCTTAACAAAAAAAGAGAGGTGGATGAAGAGGGTTTGCCCCTTAAACTGGTCGGATACTATACTCTTGGACTTTTTAATCTCACTCTCAACGGGATCGTGATTCCATTGGGTTTTATTATTTCCCTTTTCATGAAGCCAGCTACAAACAGGGAAGTAAAAAGAATAGCTGCTGTAACAGGACTTATCGTTATGCTTATAGTCCAATTTATTAATTAAACAAAACGCGGGGACGGTTCCTTTTTAATCAAACGTTTGATTAAAAAAGCCATTTCTCTTTTATCAGAGAAATGGCTGTATTTTTGGCTATGCTTTTTCCTGCATTCTGGCGGGCAGGTTCTGAATGGATTGGACGACTGTATCGAGCTTGGCTTCGATTCGATGAAGCAGATACAGGGTCACGACAATCGGGAATCCTACATCGCTGATGAATGGAATCAGCTGTTCCATTTGCGTTTCCTCCTTTTGGGTTTATTTTACGAAAAAAGCCGGTCCCTGAAAGAAGACCGGCTGTCGTTCATTACACAAGTTCGTATTCTGCTACGTTCCGTTCGATGACGCGGGCACTGCCAACGGCAACTAGGGTTCCGTTTGGAGTCTGGAATGCATTGGAAGCGATGATTTGCTCCATTGCAAGCTTGACTGCTGCTGGATCAATCGGCTCCTTCGGGTTATCAACCGTCAGCTTCGTGTTTTTACCAAGGTCCGTGACGAACTGCAATTCTAGTGTTTTAGCCATGTTTTTTCACCTCCTATTCTAGTATTTAGTCGTAGATTTAGATGATTTCGAAGCTGTCGTTACGCTCAACTGAGTTAAGCAAGTTCGCGCTAAGTCCACCTAGCGCCTTTGCAGCCTGGTCCACCTGGTCTGCAGTAGCTTCCTTTCTCACATTGGAGTAAGTCTTGCCTTTGTAGATCGGTTCGCCCTTCTCATTCATTCCAGTTTCGAATGAAAGCCTGATTGATGAATCCTTCAACATTGCTAATGCCATCTTGTCTCACCTCCTTTCACCTTCTATATACAAAGTTAGAGGGGAAAAGGACAGGGTAGTTTGAGAAAAACATGGGGACGGTTCTCGCGTTCCAAAGTGGAACATGAGAACCGTCCCCATGTTCCAGGCATAAGGTAGTGAAAAAGAGGGTGTAGGTCTATGGCATGTACACTGCCTGTGGGCATTCATACGCTTCGAATCGGGAATGGCCCTGAGCGGGAGGTTTGTTATCCGCATGTTTACCAGGTGCCGAATCGCCAATTTGAGCGGTTTATGAATCGAAGCATTGTGAAGGAAACGCAGAATTTGATTAATACGCAAGCGGGGGATTCTCCATCGACGGTTGAGTGGATGAACGGTTTCTATGAAATTAAAAACAACCAGCGCGAGGTGCTGAGCCTGTCGCTGGCGAATAGCACGTATCATTATCATGCTGCCCATCCGATGACGTACATTAAGTCGCTGACGTTTGATTTAAAGGATGGGAAAAAGTGCAGCCTGAAGGACTTTTTCAAACCGGGAAGCGACTATATCGGCCGAATTTCTGAGCAGATAAAAGTTCAAATCAAAGAGCGCGATATCTTCCTGATCAGTGATTTTACAGCGATTAAGCCAGACCAGGATTTCTATGTCGCCGACAAATCACTCATCATCTATTTCCAGCTCTATGACATCACCCCTTACGCATTCGGATTCCCAATGTTCCCAATCTCCGTATATGCACTTCAGGACATAATCATAGAAGACGGCCCCCTCGGAAGGATGGCCATCAATAATTAAAAACACGGGGACGGTTCTCGTGTTCCAAAGTTGAACATGAGAACCGTCCCCATGTTCAACCTCTATAATTGGATGGTTAATTTTCAGATGCAGTGGATGGTCTGTGTTTCTGATATAATCGTTATAATGATAAAAAAATATGTTTTTTTGCAAGAGGTGCATTATGAAGCTGGGGATCTTTTTAGTTATTCTTATTGTCGTGGCCTCCTTTATTTTTACTTTGTTGTTAGCAGGTAAGGGTGATGATGGGTATAGAAGTGCGACTGTGAAAAACACGACTAATCTTTCTGTTATTTATATTGTTGTGATTGTATTATCTTTTATTGCTGTCGGCGTTTACATTAAATGGTTTGCTTAGGTTAAAATAACAAATACCTACCGTCAATTTGGCGATAGGTTATTTTTTTACAGACATGGAGTCTTCATAGTTTATAAAGATTGACTTTGAGTATCAATTTTTAAAGGGGATCATCATGGATTGGAAACCGAATCGAGAAGCTAAAAAGGCCGTATATAAGCAGCTTGCTGAGTATATTGAAAATGGGATATCAGACGGAACGTTTCCGCTTGATAAACCTTTACCATCTGAAAGGAAATTGGCTAACGAACTTGGTTTAAATAGAAGTACTGTGGTTGCTGCATATGATGAGCTTGAATCAAATGGATTAATTGAAAGGAAAAGAGGAAGTGGAACATTAATAAGCAAGGACATATGGGGAATAACCAAGAGAAGAGTTCCCAGTTGGAATCGTTATATTGAAGCGGGCTCCTTCCTGCCTAATTTGCCAGTCACCCAAAGGATACGAAAGGAAACGGAGGACCATCAACTCATAAACCTGGCTAGCGGGGAATTGTCTGAGGATTTATTTCCTTTGAAGTCCTTTAGTCAAATAACATCTACGAGGACATTCATTGGAAGCCTGGGCTATGATCATCCTCAGGGAAATCAAATTTTAAGAACAACGATTGCTGATCATGTACAAAGGTATAGGGGTATCACAACAGAGCCTTCCTCTATTCTGATTACCTCTGGTGCCCAGCAAGCACTTCATTTGGTGGTTCAATGTCTTTTAAAACCGGGGGATGCCATTGCTTTAGAAGAACCTTCCTATCATTACGGGCTGCCGGTCTTTCAATCAGCTGGTTTAAGACCTTTTTTCCTGCCTGTCGACAAGGACGGGATGAACCCGGACGATTTATTCGCTTTGCACAAAAAGCATCGCATTCGGATGATTTTTCTAAACCCTGCTTACCAAAATCCCACTGGAGCATTTCTTGATAGGAACCGTCGTAAAAAAATACTGGAACTATCGTCTGAGCATGGTATACCCATTGTGGAAGACGATCCCTATAGTCTAACCTCCTTTACGGGGGAAGACGCTTCTCCTTTAAAGTCGATGGATGTGGATGGAAACATCCTCTATATAAGCTCTCTGTCTAAAATCGTAGCATCAGGATTACGGATTGGCTGGATTATCGGGCCAAAGCCGGTCATAGAAAGGTTAGCAGATGCCAAGCAGCAAGTTGATTTCGGACATGCTAGCTTTACGCAATGGATTGCAAATGATTTTTTGGACTCGGTTTATTTCGAGGACCATCTAAACAAATTGATTAAGGAGCTAAAATTGAGAAGAGACCAGATTGTTGCCAGCCTCAGTTCAACATTGAAAGACCAGGTGGAGTTTGACGTTCCACATGGCGGAATCCATCTATGGTGTAAGCTGAAGAAGGATTTTAACGAATCGCAATTGCTGGAAGAATCCATTAAAAGAGGCGTTATTTATGCACCAGGCTCAACATTGGGTTCTAAAAAAGGGTTCGTACGATTTACTTTTGCCCGGGAAAATGTGAAAAATATAGATGAAGGAATCAAGAGATTTTCAGAAGCATTTTTCTCTCTGGAATGAAGGAAGCATGGGGACGTATCTTATGCTTCCATTTTTTATTGATGCTTCACCGGACCCTATAATACTATGAGGCTGAGCCTCACTGTAAAAAAGCAAAGGGTACGTCCCAGTGCTCCACTCAAGCAAAATAATGAAATCTTTGTGAACAAGAACAATGGATGACTAAAATAATATATGATTGGATGGTTGATATTTCGTCCAAATAGATTATAATTTCAAAAGTAAATAATATAGACTCAAAACCTAACGGAGATGATGAAAATGACCTGGGCTGTTATACTTCCGATAATTCTCTTCAGTCTTTTTAAAATAGCAATTACTTCTCTTCCCACCGGGGCAATCGAATGGATTTTCAGTAAATTTGGAGTGCATTCAAAGCTAAATGAAGAGGATGTTACCGTAACCATCAATGGAATCACAGTGGAAGGTGAAGACAAAGCCGAAATAATAAAAGCTTTTAACGATGCTACGTTTTTAGAAAAGCAATATATTTGGCCAGGAACTGAGCAATCATATTTAAACCCGGAGGACAGCGGAACACCGTTAATCATTCATACTAAAAGAGGGAAAATGGATGTGAAGATCCTCTTGTTCAGATATCCTGATCACGTGGATGTCGTAAAACAATACAAGAAAAAAGTAGTGGCTTACAGCCTGCTTGCAAACGATCTGCAAAAACAATCTATTTCGGCAGCGCTATAAGTTTTAGCAAGGCGGTAGCTCAAAACTTAAACTGTAAAATTGACTTAAAAACAAACCGACCGTTTCCTTTTGGAGTACCCTCAAAGGAAAAAACATATATAAACAACAATAAAGCAGTGCATTTCACATCCGAAAATGCACTGCTTTTTGCATTATTAAGACAGAGTGTATGGTAAAAATAGTAAGTTGTGGTAAAGCGATTTTATGTAAAGGGAGAGGATTTTTATGGACTTATTTTTTATTTTGAATATGTTCAGAAATATAATATCTACATTTTTTCAAGAGGGTATATGGGTTATTGGCTTTTTCTACTTATTACATAAGACATTTGAAAGTGAAAGACTCAAACACTTTTCTAAAATGTGATCATAGTTATTTTGGCGTTGTTATTGCTTCATTCAGTACTAGTCAGTTATTAACTTACAGTGCTTATTACGTGGAATTGAGGTTAGAGCGGAATGGGGTAAGGAACCAAAAGAACCACTTGTTGTACCTAACCAAGTTCACGCAAGGAGTTATCATGATGACCCTAAGGGTGGGAGAAGCTTTATCCATAACTTGCTTCAACTGGCATATTGCGTTGATCCAGGAAGGATTAACGCTTCTTTTTGTTGAACATACTTATGTTACGAGGCTGGTTAGCTGAACAATGAAATACGAGAATTCTAGAATGAATGTTTTCATACTGTCCATTAGATCGGTTTACAACAATTTGTTAGGAGTGACTACGAATGGATAGCGGAAATGAGCAAGCATACCCTAATTGCCCAATTGTTACGAGAACAGTAGAGGTGGGCGGACTAACGAAATGGGAGCTAATCGAGAAATTGGAACAATCCTCTATCTTAATGAATGAGTATGGAGAGAGGCTATTAGCTGATGGGAAATTTACTACTTCTGATACAAAGTACATCCTGCAGACCGTTGAAATAACCGTTGGAGACCTTGGCTTTCCTGATGGAGCTGCTACTCCTCAGATCTATAAAAGAGCGAGCGAACTTGGTTTGGAATTGTGTCCGCTCGAGTTGGGTCCTCACCTAAGACTGGAGTACCTGGATCAGCCTGAAGGTTTTTCAGGGAATCCTTCACAGCGGCAACAAGCTCCATCCGGATCCATCACAATAGCATCGGAGATACTGACTGAAGATGATGATTTTCCGAAAGGCTTTTATCTGAGACGAATTAACGGCGTGTTGTGGCTGCGCGGTTACCTTGCTGATCATCTTCACGTTTGGAATTCTGATGATCATTTTATTTTTTGTCAAAAAAGACCTTGAAGCATAGGGACATATCTAATGCTTCCATTTTTTATATAAGCTTTCAACAGATTCTATAATACTATGGCGCTGAACAGCACTGTAAAAAAGCAAAGGGTACGTCCTGGGTACGTCCCTCTGCTTCAAAAAAATGGCCAGGGGGTAATAATGTGTGAGCTTTCCAATTAAGATTCAATCGATAATTGAAGAATTAGAAATGCAGTTTGATGAGTCTCAAACATTTTTAAATAAGAATACTGGTGAAATTGTATTTGTGAAATTGGAAGACTTAAGAGCTGCTGAAGACGAAGAACCTTTTGATCATTTACCTGATTGGGAACAGGAAGAAAGAAAGATAGCCATTGCCGTTGTTGAAAACTTTGAGGATTATCTGGGGCTTCCTACGAAATATGATGTTAATGAGTATGAAATTATGGAAGATTATTGCCTGTCTGTTAGTGATCAAGTTATCAGAAATAAGTTGTTAGGGGCAATCAAGGGTAAGGGTGCATTCAGAAGATTTAAGGAAAAAATCATAGACTTTGGAATCGAAGAAAATTGGTATTCATTCCGTGATAATCGATTCAAAGAGATTGCGATAAACTGGTGTAAAGACAATAACATTGATTTTATTGAATGATTATGAACAAAAAATTATTATACGGTGATTAATGGTTAATTTAATAATTGCAGCAATGGTTATGCCGACTGCTAAACAGGTAAAGGTTCATTATCCAATAGTTCTAGTTCATTTGTGGTTTTAAAAGGAGAATGTACTTTGATTGAAGTCGGAGCAGTATAAACTGGTTTGATGTGGTTTTTCAACTTTTTAATCTTGGCCTATTATATTAGTAGGGTATTTTATTTTTAAAATTTATAAAATTTGGTATTCATTTTGTAACAAACGATTCAAAGAGATTGCGATAGACTTACCACAATTACATTATAACGAAATAATGCGGTGAATTAATGAAGTAAATAAACAAAAATAAAGGCTGTCGAGAGTTTCTCGACAGCCTTTAATTTTTGTAAATCATCCAAAAACAATACTACTATAGCCTTTAATTATACATAACTTGGGAGATTAAAGTTCGCTGAAGTGGGTATAAGTTGCTAAGTAACTTAGTTGAATTAAGACCAAAACAGAAGATAGGGGAAGCTTATGATCAGGCTTAATAATATTTCAAAAAAATATAATGATGGCTTTCAGGCATTAAAGAATATAAATCTGGAGCTGGAAGCTGGCAAAATTCATGCGATTATTGGGCCCAGCGGCTGCGGGAAGTCAACGACAATGAAATTAATCAATCGTCTGATTACTCCTACAGAGGGAGAAGTAGTCATTAATGACGTGGATGTTACTGCCATTAATCCTGTTCAGCTTCGGAGGAAAATTGGATATGTCATTCAAAATATCGGTTTATTTCCACATATGTCCATTGCCGATAATGTCGCTGTGGTCCCAAGGCTATTGAAATGGGACGAATCAAAAACTCAGGCAAAAGTGGATGAACTGCTGTCCAAGGTCCAACTAGCTCCTGAAACATTCAGAAATCGAAAACCTGGAGAACTTAGCGGAGGGCAGCAGCAACGTGTTGGTGTCATAAGGGCTCTGGCTGCAGAGCCTGAGATCATATTGATGGATGAGCCTTTCAGTGCCCTCGATCCCATCAGCAGAGAGCAACTCCAAAATGAACTCGTTAATATTCAGGAAGAATTAAAGAAGACAATCGTATTTGTTACCCATGATATGGATGAAGCAATTAAGATTGCGGATAATATTGTTCTTATGAAAGACGGGGAAGTTGTTCAGGTAGGGACACCTGATTCTATTTTAAGGCACCCTGCGAATGATTTCGTCAAAGAATTTATTGGGAAGGACCGCTTAAAAGAAGACCGGGAAATCCCTACAGTAAATGAAGTAATGAATGAAAATCCGGCTACGGCATTTCCTGAGCGCGGCCTTGCTGCTGCTCTAAAACTGATGGAACAGCGTAAGGTTGATTCTCTGATCGTAGTCGACCATCAAAGGAGATTATTGGGATATGCTCCCATCTTGAATGTCCTTGGCCAATACCGGGATGAGACAAAAACATTAGGAGATGTGATGCAGCCATTTGGCTATACGGTCCTGCCTGATTCTCCATTTACAGTGGCTCTAGAATATATGAGCAAGCATAATCTTCCGTATGTCCCGGTTGTGAATGAAGACCAGAAATTTATGGGGATTATCACAAGGGGAAGCATGGTCCGCCTGATGGCAGAAGTGTTCCCAGTTGAAGAAATGTTTCCTGTAGAGGAGGAGGTCGTTTGATATGAAAACTCTGCAAGAATATTTTCTTTTTCTTCAGCAGCGATTTCCAGATATTCTGACTCGGGCCGGGGAGCATTTAACAATTGTTGGGCTAGCTGTGGTGTTCGGATGCCTTGTAGCCATAACCCTGGGAATTTGGTTAACAAGGCTTAAGGAAGGGCCGGTTTCATCGTTTGTATTTGGCATCATAAATATTTTTCAAACAATTCCTACAATTGCTTTGCTTGCGATGCTCCTGCCCATATTAGGGGTTGGATTAAAGCCAGCCGTTTTTGCTTTGTTCCTATATTCCCTTTTGCCTCTGCTCCGGAATACGTACTCAGGGATTAAAGAGGTTGACCCCAGTATTATCGAATCTGCACGGGGAGTGGGCTATAGCTCTATGCAGAGATTATGGAAAATTGAAATGCCACTTGCCTTTCCATATATCCTATCCGGCATCCGCCTGACGACTGTATATATTATCAGCTGGACTACGCTTGCTGCCCTGATCGGCGCAGGCGGCCTGGGGGATTTGATTATAGCTGGCATGGCGAATAATGATAATTTCCTTATTTTTACCGGTACTATAACAGCCATTGTATTAGCACTTGCGGTTGATTTCTTATTGGGCATTTTTACAAGAAAAAGAACTGCGTAAAGCTTTAAGGAATATAACAAGAAAAAGTACAGGGAGATCATCATGCGGAAACTTACTGGAATTTTGCTCAGTTTCATGATTGCCTCGCTCTTTGTGTTATCCTCCTGCAGTTCTGGAGAGACGATAAAAATTGGTGCAGCGACGTACACAGAGACGAAAATTATGGCAGCAGTTTATAAAGAACTTATAGAAGATCAAACAGATTTGAAGGTAGATATTATACCGGATTTATTATCAAACTCCATGATTTTAAAAGCGATGGGCCGGGATGATATTGATATGGCCTTGATGTATTCAGGGGTTATTTTTAATAATTTTTTCCCGGTCAAACAAACAACTGACAGGGAAGAAGTTCTAAAGCAGGCTAAAGAGGGTTTTGATAAACACTACGATTTGGCCTGGCTGGATCCACTAGGCTGGGAAAATACGTATGCGATGACAGTCAGGGAAGATGTTGCCCAGGAAAAAGGCCTGGAGAATATATCTGACTTAAAAGCGGATCAAAAGGACATGAACTTTGGGGTTGATTCTTCATGGATGGAGCGAAAGCAAGACGGTTATCCGGCTTTCATTAAACATTATGATTTTGATTTCAAAAAAGCTTATTCCATGGACGTTAATCTCGTCTATGAAGCAGTAGCCAATAAGAGAATGGATGTCGTTCTCGCGTATTCTACGGATCCACGTTTAATTCAATACAAATTAAAAATCTTAAAAGATGATAAACGATTTTTTCCACCTTATGACGCCTCGATGGTTGTAAGGAATGAAATTTTGAAAAAGCATCCCGAATTAAAAGGGATTATGGAAGAGCTGGTCGGGAAAATTGACGAGAAAACAATCACCGAGCTTAATTATCAAGTTGATATTAAAAACCGCAGTGAACGGGATGTAGCAAGGGAATTCTTGAAAGAGAGAGGGCTCCTTAAAAATTGATAGGAGTGTAGAAAATGACATTTTTAAAAGAAGTATTTGAATATATGACAGCTAATATAGATTTGATTCTATTATATTCGGCCCAGCATTTGATAATGGCTATATGTGGTGTAATGGCCGCGTTAATCGTTGGAACATTGCTAGGTGTTGTCTGCTTTCGAAATCCTAAAATAGCGCCGGTAATTCTATCAATCGCTAATATTATCCAAATTATACCTAGCCTTGCACTATTAGCTTTACTAATGCTTTATTTTGGACTTGGTTTCTATACTGTAGTGACTGCGCTATTCTTATATTCACTCCTGCCGATTATTAGAAATACCTATGTTGGGTTAAGCCAGGTAAATCCATCTATTACGGAAGCGGGTCGCGGAATTGGAATGACGTATGGACAGCTATTAACCAAGGTTCAGCTTCCGCTATCCATGCCATTTATTATGGCGGGGTTGCGAATAGCTGCAGTAATCGCAGTTGGTGTTGCAACCCTTGCTCCGCTTGTAGGTGGCGATGGATTGGGACGCGAAATTTTCTCAGGTATCAATTCACGGAATACTATTCGAATATATGTAGGAGCGATTCCTGCCTGTATCTTAGCGGTTTTGGCAGATTCCTTTTTAGGGAAGATGGAAAGGCGATTGAAGTTATAGGTGCACCAGGGTCATGGATGTCAGGATAACGGTAGGGAACCAGGGCTGAGATTGATGATGTCAGTTTTGTTATGAAAATTTTCATAAACCCATAAAAAAGCAGAGCAAATCCATATGCGAATTACTCTGCTTTTTTAGTTGCTCTTTCAATGTGATTTTAAGCTGCAGTTACCTGCAAAGAAAGCGGATTATTTTTTGGAAAAGGTCGGCTTTACGTTAAATAAAAGGTGCAGACAGGTTCAACTAGTAATTGAACGTTTTCTTATCATTTCGTCTAGAGTAAAAAAGATGACCGAACAAATAACCGCAGGAATAGTGAACTCTGGGACAATAAGGTATGTAACCAGCCCAAATCCAATATGAATGCCAGCTGATAACCAGAAGCGTATATTGGAAAACTTCATTGAGATGAACTCTGCTATTAGCGAGACAGGTAAGCCATAAACGAAATTTCCAATTAAACTGTAAATTAGCACAATGATCATAGAGGGAATGAATTCACCAATAAAATGAAATGATTTTTCATTAAAAACAGCGGTTAGAAAAGTGAGTAGAAAAAGGCCGATTGTAAAGGTCACTGATGAATAGAAAGCTACTTTAATTTTTCGGAATCGGTCTTTAACTAGAATTCTTTTGATATGAGGAAATAGAAATCCGATCGTTAAAATACCAAGCAAGGTTTTAACCAGGATGGGTGTTGATGAAACGAATAGGATGATCAAAAAGACAAGCGCGGAGAAAATGAGAATATAAGAATTACCTTTTATCATTAGCGATACCTCGAAGCTTTTTTACTTAATTCTATAATAAGTGACTGTTAAAAGGTATGATTTTTAGCCTGTGAACTCAGTCATTATGCCAAAAAAAGGACTCCATGAACTGAACCGTCAGTAACAATCGACGTTCAGAACACATGGAGTCCTTTTTAAAAATCAGGTTAAGCCAGCTGCTGCTCGGCAAATTCCCGGTACAATGAGTGTGTTTGATTTAGCTCACTATGTGTGCCGATGCCGGTAACCATTCCTTTTTCAATGAACACGATTTTATCTGCATTCACAATGGTGGATAGCCTGTGGGCAATGACAAATGTTGTCCGGCCTTCCATCAATCGTGTTAATGCCTCCTGAACGATCCCCTCTGACTGGCTGTCGAGGCTTGCGGTTGCTTCATCCATCATGAGAATTTTAGGGTCCCTTAAAAAAGCTCGTGCTATCGCGATCCGCTGCCTTTGTCCGCCAGAAAGCTTGACGCCTCGTTCGCCAACCTCAGAATCAAGTCCATTTGGGAATGCTTCGATAAATTGATCTGCATAGGCCATTTTTGCGACTTCCCAAAGGCGTTCATCAGGGATGTTTTCTGCATCTTCCAAGCCATAGTATAAATTCTCGCGGATCGTTCCGGCCATCATTGCGCTTTCCTGGGAGACATAGCCGATTTGGCTGCGCCAGGATATGAGGGAAAGCTGCTGGATTGGTGTGCTGCCGATCAGGATTTCCCCTGAGGTCGGTTCGTAAAAGCGTTCAAGAAGCCCGAACATCGTCGTTTTTCCGCCGCCGCTTGGGCCTACAAACGCGACCATTTGCCCTGGCTGCGCCTCTAAAGTCACTCCGTCTATGACAGGCTGGTCTTCACTGTAGGAAAAAGAAACATTGTCAATCGTGATTGGAAGGTTGCTGATATCCATTTCGATCCCTTTCTGGCCTTCCTCCAGCGGCTGATCCAAAATCTCGATGATTCTCTCTGTTGCGCCTTTGGCTTTTTGCAGCTGGGTGAAGAACATCGCGAACGATGTGATTGGCATGATGATTTGGAACAAGTAAAGCAGGAAGGCGATCAGGGAGCCGGTCGACATCGTTCCATTGACGACGCGCATGCCGCCATAAGCGATGATGAGCACGATGACGACCATGATCATCAGCTGCATGATCGGTCCAATCATTGCAAAAATTCGTGCTTCCTTCAGTCCAAAGCTGAACAGCTTGTCAATTCCGTTATAGCCGTTTTCCTCTTCAATTTTTTCCGCGGTCGACGCCTTCATCAAGCGGATTTCGCCAAGGGTCTGGGTGATATGTCCGGTAAAAACAGCGGTCTCATCCTGAAGTCCGCGAGAAATCTTCGCCATTCTCCTGCCAAGCGGCATCATGATCGCGAGAGTAAGGGGGACGGAAATGAGCATCAAGAGCGTCATTTTCCAATCCATCAAAAGTAAAATGATGATCGCGCCGATAATCGAGATGATGCCAGTCGCAAAGTTGGGGAAATGGCTGGTGATCAGTTCCTTGACAATACTCGTGTCATTCACAATCCGGCTGACGGTTTCGCCGCTCGACTGCTTGTCAAAATAGCGGACAGGCAGGCGAATCAGTTTCGCCCACATCCGTTCGCGCAATCTCGCCACGACCTTTTGCCCGACAAAGCTGAGCAGGTAGATGGAAACTCCGCTGATGAGCGCCTGGAGGATGAACGCTGCGGCAATCCCAATGACGAGCGGCATGCTGATTGCTTCAACCGAAAAGCCATCGACCAGGTTTTTCGTCAGAATCGGTACCGCCAGGCCGGTGAGCGTCGTGATGAGGCTGGCAGCGAGTCCAGTAAAAAGAGCCCCCTTAGGGATTTTCGTTGATAATATAAGCGTAAGGAACGGTTTTAAACTAGTTTGCTGTTGCTGTTTTTCCATTTAGAAACTCCTATTCACTATTCTTAGTAATAGTTTATCGTAAGGAGGAAGGTTTTAGAAATGTGGAGGGGCTGTGGGGGTTATATCATTAACGAGTTTGGGTTTGCTTCGATTGGTTGAGTTGAAAATTCTTTTTAATAAACAAAAGGTATATAGGAAATGAATGTTGAAATGTAAATGACGGTTATTCATCGGTTGTTAAAGCAAGGAACAGGAGGCTGGGGAAATGGGAAAACGAGAAGCTTTATATGTATCATCATTACCAGGATATGACGCTGAAATTGGTCGCTGGATTTGGTGTTTGGAGGAAGTTCGTAATCAGCTTATAGCTAAATTATCTGGAATAAGCCAGGAGCTGCTTGATAAAAAATTGGAGGATAGACAATCGATTGGAACACTTTTATACCACATTGCCTTTGTCGAGGCCGGATGGCTATTTGGAGAAGTTTTAGAAAAAGAAGAGTGGGACCCTGAAATCAGTGCATTATTTCCGGTAGAAGGCTGGACGAATGGAAAGCTGACTCACTTTGAAGGAGAAAGGATCGAAGAGCATTTTTCCCGGCTTAAAAAAGTACGTGAAGTGTTTCTTTCTGTTTTCAAGGCCATGACAAAAGAGGATTGGCGTAAGGCCCGGGTACTTGAGGAATATGATGTAACCCCTGAGTGGGTAGTTTATCACCTGATCGATCATGAATCGCATCATAGGGGACAGATTTTTCAAATGCTTAGAGGATTAAAGAGTAATTAAGCAGCCAAGGCAGATCATACTAGGAATCTCCTTATCCGAGGAAACTTAACGGCTTGTTTAATTGTGTGCCAGCTCATGTTATAATGAGGAACTTAGGTTAATTACGACTTTTGCTCACGGATGCCAAAAAAGCCTCCGCTTAGCGATAAAATATAGAGGTGTAAGAGAATGAATAAACGATGGACAATCGCTAAAATTATTGAATTTGTTGAGAAAAATTCGGAAAGTAAGTTGCTATCAACGGAATATCACGGTTTTTCTCAAAAGTTACTATTTAAATGTGCATGTGGAAGCAACTTTGAAAAAACATTTACGAAGTTTAAAAATAATAACCAGCGTAAATGTGACGTCTGCCAGCCGCCAAAAGCGTCTCGCTAATCGTAATCGAATAAACGAAGTGCCGATTTCTATTAAATAGAGGTTGGCGCTTTTTTTATAGAGTCTGTGTTTAAGGTTAATGTTGATTTTTAGCACCTGTTGATTGGAGCGGAAATCAACAGTCTAATTTAAGATAGCCTTTATAGAGGAAAATTTGTTTTCGGCAAGGCAGCCAATATCTCGTTTAAGGAGAATCATATGTCAGTTAAAATCACACCTAATGGAGAGCAATTGATCCGTCAACAAATAGCCGATTTAGATCAAGAATTGAAGCAAGTGCGTATGGATAAAAATATTGCCTATCATGCTTGCGGGGATGATAAATTAGCCAATCCTAATTTTCATAAATTAGAGCAGGATGAACAAATAGTAGAAGAACGCATTCGCGAAATTCAACATGTCTATAAAACGGCTGAAGTTATTCAGTTTGATGAGCGAAATACGGAAATAGTTGAAATCGGCTCGATCGTGAAGTGTTCATTTGAGTACACAGATTTTACGGAAGATGAAATATATGAAATCGTTGGCTACGGTGAATCGAATATCGACGAAGGCAAACTTTTCTATCACACACCAGTTGCGATGAAACTGATCGGTTTGAAAATTGGCGAGGAAACGAATTTGTCCGTTCCTTCAGGCAAAGTGAAATGCAAGGTTTTGCAGATGTATCGTTCATGGGACGAAGTATAGTAAAGAAGAAGCACGGGGACGTACCTTATGCTTCTGTTTATTAACATGGTCTTTCACCGGAGTTCAATATTATTACGTTGGCCACGAGTCATTAAAAGAAGCAAAGGGTACGTCCCTTTGCTCCTTTTTTTTTGTGTGAATATTCATGACCTCGATAAAAATATTATAATAATCATTAATTATTTATTGATAATCGATAAGAAAGATGCTAAATTCAAATCAGATAATAAATATGTGAGGTGCTTATTATGGAACGAGAAACACTCTTTTTAAAGGTAGTTGTTTTTCTTATGGGACTTCCTGTCCTTGCTTTGTGTATATTTGTTTTACCTGAGATCGCTGAATTTTTTGCGGAATTAAATCCGAAATTAGATTTTTTGCAATATCCCTTTTTAATCGGTTTGTATGTAACGGCGATCGTATTTTTCGCTGCATTGTATCAGACTTTGAAACTTTTAAGCTATATTGACAAGAACGAGGCGTTTTCGGACCTATCAGTAATGGCGTTAAAGAATATCAAATACTGTGCCATCACCATCAGTGCCTTATTTGTGGTATTTATGCCACTCATCTATCTCATGGCTGAGGTAGACGATGCCCCAGGGATGATCCTGATCGGAATGGTGATTATTTTTGGCTCCATGGTGATCACCGTCTTTGCGGCTGTTCTTCAAAAGCTATTGAAAAATGCCATCGATATAAAATCTGAAAATGACTTAACGGTCTGAGGTGAAAACAATGGCAATTATTATCAACATTGATGTGATGCTGGCTAAAAGGAAAATGAGCGTAACCGAACTTTCGGAAAGGGTAGGAATCACGATGGCTAACCTTTCTATATTGAAAAATGGAAAGGCAAAAGCGATTCGATTTTCCACTTTGGAGGCCATTTGCAAAGCATTGGAATGTCAGCCTGGAGATATTTTAGAATACCGAAGTGATGACGACACCCAATAAAGCAGGGATTTTAACGTGAATGGTAATTTTCATAAAAGGGGAGTAAATCATGAATTTATTAACCATGGAGGCACAAAGCAAGAGAGCACTACAACAACTCGTTCGGTTTGGCTGGGAGCAGGCCCTATCCTGTTTGTTTCCTGTCGTTATTTTTGCCTCTTTGGCTTTTACACGATTCATGCCACTTCCCTTCCTGCCTCGTTATGACTGGCTGCTCATCATCTGCCTTCTGATGCAGTGGTGGATGGTGCGCTCCGGGCTTGAAACACGGGATGAACTAAAGGTGATCACCTTGTTCCACCTTATAGGCCTCGCGCTTGAACTTTTTAAGGTCCATATGGGCTCCTGGTCATATCCAGAGGAAGGATATTCTAAAATTTTTGGAGTGCCTTTGTATAGCGGGTTCATGTACGCAAGTGTAGCGAGTTATCTTTGCCAGGCGTGGAGAAGGTTAAAGGTTGAACTGGTTAAGTGGCCGCCGTTTTGGGTAGTGGTATCTCTTGCAGCTGCGATTTATTTGAACTTTTTCACCCACCATTATTGGATGGATGTGCGCTTGTGGCTATCTGGACTTGTCTTGATCGTCTTCTGGCAATCATGGGCCACATACGAGGTTGATGGAACTCGATACCGGATGCCACTCGCCCTTTCTTTTGTGCTTATCGGATTTTTTATTTGGATAGCCGAAAATATCGCAACGTTCTTTGGCGCTTGGGAATATCCAAACCAAGCCGATGCATGGAGCCTCGTACATCTGGGAAAGGTGAGTTCATGGCTCTTATTGGTGATTGTCAGCTTCCTGATCGTCGCGACGTTGAAGCAGGTTAAGGGACGGGATTGAGCAGGGGGTAGATGCTGGTTCGGTTTTATAACTGATAGGAACCTTCTTTTGAAAAAGTCCAATCCTTAGTTTTAAGGTTATAGTTCTCCTGAACAAAGTTCCGAATATGATAAGTTGGAAAAGCAACGTTTGAATGTTGCTTTTTTTTATATAAATATTGCCATACATCAATGCCTAATTAAGCAAATGAGGGCAGTTTAGCTGAGAAATTCGTAAACTTGGAATATTATCTGGAAATTATGAATAAATTATCTATTATTTGTAAGTGATTTCTATATAATAGATTTAGGATGAAGCACGATTGTGCGGTGGTCTATTTTTATAAGAAAAAAATGGAGGAGAAACATTCATGTCTAATGAAAATGAAATTCTATTAGATAAAGGAAAACAAAATAATCCAAAAGTGAGAGTAGAACGGAAAGAGGGAGAACCAACTTCCGCTTTCAAAGGGGCTTCCTGGGCTGCGCTGACAGTAGGTGTGGCTGCTTATCTGATCGGTTTATTTAACGCAGCGATGGAACTGAACGAAAAAGGCTATTATTTTGCCGTTTTAGTATTCGGACTTTATTCAGCCGTATCTTTACAAAAAGCAGTAAGAGATAAGGAAGAGGGAATACCGGTTACTAGTATTTATTATGGCATAAGCTGGTTCGCGCTTATTGTATCGATTTCATTAATGGCCATTGGCTTATATAATGCAGGAAGTATCGTTTTAAGCGAAAAAGGATTTTATGGTATGTCATTTGTGCTTAGTTTATTTGCAGCGATAACAGTCCAGAAGAATATTCGAGATACACAGAGGGCAAAAGAACGAGAGTGACACTGAACTTACACTGCCGGGTGCGTTGATCCAGAAGGATTAACGCACTTTTTGTTGAACTAATTATTGAATGAACGGGATAGTGGGTTTAAATAATATACATACATCAGATTAAATTAAGAATATTGGAGCAGCTAGAGTAGATCATGAAGAGATATAAGCTAAAGAAAAACTTTAAAGGTTTAAAAAAAGGAACCCAATTCTATTTGATTGCTGAATCTGAATTTATAGGAGTCAAAGATTTCGTTTTACGAACTTTAGACATGTCGATCAGGATTTCCATTAACGAAACGGAACTCCGTAAACATTTCATTTTATTGAACTAGAAGCATGGGGACGGATCTTAGCTTCTGTTTATTAAGAGGATTTTTCAGCAATTTCAATGTTTTTGTGGTTAACACCAGTCATCAAAAGAAGCAAAGGGTACGTCCCTATGCTCCCTGGGAGGGGATTTATATGTCATTAAAGGTAGGGGAAATCATTACGTTTGAACGGGCTTTTACAGAAAGGGATGTAGAATTATTTACAGAGATTTCACGTGATGAAGGAATTCATCATATAACACCTGATGAACAGGGAAGACTTGTTGTTCAGGGGTTATTAACGGCAACTCTGCCAACCAAAGTTGGCGGAGATCATAACGTGCTGGCTCGTACTATGAATTTTGAGTTTTTAAGACCTGTATTTACAGGGGATACAATAATTTGTGAAGTGAAAATTGAAAAATACGAAAGGCAAGAAAACAACCGAACAGCCATTATGGCATCCTTTTTAGCTAAAAATCAGAAAGAAAAAGAAGTATTAAAAGGGAACTTTTCCGGTGTAATACTTTGAAGCATAGGGAAGTATCTTACGCTTCTGTTTATAAAGCGGATCTTTCACTGGAATTTCCATCGTTTCGTGCTGCACTCCAGTTATCAAAAGAAGCAAAGGGTATTCCCTTTGCTCCCGCTCCTTTGCTCCCGCTCCTTTGCTCCCGCTCCTTTGCTCCCGCTCCTTTGCTCCCTGCATTCCAATGGGACCTTAAACATATAAACATAAAACATCACAATGAAAAGAGAGAGTATCCAGGTTAATAAGGGACGTTTATAGTGAAGGCTGAGCATGAAGAAAGTGTTTATATTAAATAAGATACTCCAGCCAAAATTCCAACCATTATTATAGGTTATTTTACCGGATTTAACTATGATGAATTCGGATAGTGAAAATAAAAAAACAAATAGGAACTGCCAGCCTAACTTTTTTTTCCAAGAGCCATTTGGGTATCTTCCGAGGAAAATTAAAATAATTTATGGATAGAGAATTAAACTTATAGCAATGGAAGTCAATGGATGGTTGACCAGAAAGGGAAGTGATCGATCGTATTCAAATCTCCAAATAGGATAGTTGTAACATAATATTTCGTAAACCGCACTAAAGTACATCATATACAGAATGGTGGCCTGGTATTTCTTCCAATTTCTCCAGTCACCCCACTTCCAAGCTGCTAATCCCCAAATTACCCACATAAAAAGTCGCATGTAACACCTCAATGTTCAACCATTTATATCGTTATTATTCCAGATCGTATAAATTTTACTTATGAAAGTGAAAGCTACGAGTCTACGGAGCAAATGAAACCCACACCTTGCTGTTGATATTCAATGCAGAAAAACGTTCGTAACTTGATTGAATTCAAGCAGCAATCAGCAGGCAGAATAAGCATGTGGATGTACCTTATGCCTCCTGATTATTAAGAGGAGCTTTCAGCGAATTTCAATGTTTTAAGCTGAACATCAGTCTTCAAAAGAAGCAAAGGGTACGTCCCTTCAAGCCACAAGAAAATCGTTGCTCCAAAATAATATTAATCTCCCTTTATTAATTGATTTCGGTCGTCAGTTTGAGGAGGCTCCTCCATCCAGGAGTTTTTTATCATGATGTTTGCACCATCTTCCGCGTATAATGCCACTTCAGGGATTAATGATGCATAAAGAAGAGCAAGATCTCTTCTTGGGCTCCCAGCCATCGATGTACCGTAATTTCCCATTCCAGCAGCATTCATCGAGGCAACATGAAACATCATTAACTTATCTGAAAAAACTGGTTTAGTTGAGTCAGATAGGGCTGAATCCCAAATCATTGGTGCTGGGAGATCTTCTTTTTTTAGTTTATCACTGAATAAATCAATATGTTTTTGAGCTATCTGTTTGCCTCTCATCATGTATTGCTTTACTTCTTTCTTTTGCGCGGTTTGAGCAAATCCGATGATGATTGTCTTCCCAATTGCGTTTGTTTGGATATTGTTGAACAGCATCGTAATCTCATGAACGGTTAAAGGTCTTACGTCTCCTAAAAAACCAGCTAAAAATTTCTGTTTTTGAACAAAATCCACTTTATCCGGAAGTGTTACATATGGAGACTTTATATATGTTCCCTGCTTTAACATCACACTTCTTGTTAAGTCCTGTAAACCAATTGATGTTTGACTGACGCTTTTAAAAAAGTCCACAACATCGGGTCTCGTTACAAAACCCAATGAAACACTGCCAGCGGCCATTCCCAGCACCGACATGTTTCTTAAGTACATTAAAACAAAAGTGTCTGAGAATAATTTTGGAGCATCTAAGTGAACATCCTGTTCAGTAAATCCAACTGGTACAGGAAATTTTTCCATTTTGAAAAATTCTGTTAAGTAACTAATATTCTTTTCGGATCCATTCAAAGCGAATTCGATAATCGGACGAACTTCTTCATCCTCTACTTTTTCTAAAAAATGTTTAATCATATATATTGAAGCAGTATCGTTTATGTATTGAGTCCACAACATTGAAATTTCAGCGGAGGTAAGGCGGATCTTTGATTTATCTTCCATGGCTATACACCTACTTATTCTAATCTAAATTTTAGCATTCCACATTTTTATAGTTTTATGAATCATTGCTATTACATTCTTTTAAAGAGAAGCATGGGGACGTATCTTATGCTTCTGTGTATTAAAAGTATTTTTCACCGGGACATCAAAATTATTGTGCTGATCACCAGTCATAAAACGAAGCAAAGGGTACGTCCCGGGTACGTCCCTATGCTTCTAAATAGCTTATGGGCGGGGTTTTTGGTATATTTGATTGATAGGTTGATAGTTTTTTATTTGGCAGGAAAGCGGGAGAGATGATGGGTTTTAAAAGGAAGCAGTATGTCGGTTTGGGGCTGACGGTGTTCTTTTTGTTCCTCTTGTTGTTTACGATTCTTGTGATGATGAATTCGATCCGGGCGAATATGCTTGAGATTGTGGAGGACCGGTATACCAAGGTGAGTGAAGTCACGGAAATTAGACAGCAGCTTTACCAGAAGGATCGGAATCTTGTTCGAATTATCACGAATGATCAGGAAGAGGCTGAGTTCAAGAAGGATGCTTCAAGTGGTATAGATATCGGCCAGCGTTTAATCGAGCTGGAGACCCTTTTGAACAGGAATAAATCCAAAGTCCTGATTTCTGAAGTGAAGGAAACTTATAAAGAATACACAGCCATGGAGCGCAATATTTATAACAGGCTGGAGAATGGCGCGAGTCCTGATGAATTGCAGGCCATTTATCGAAACGAAATGGCAAACAGGGATTTGTTGTTCAAAAAGATTGATGAATTCAAGGATTTCCAGGAATCGCTAATGCAAGATGCATTGGCTGAAGCAACTGGCACATATAACAATCTAGTAAAGGCGCTGATTGGTTTAATTGTATTGGCGATTATCCTGATTACTGGCGTCATGCTATGGGTGATCAGGGATACGGTTGGGACGATCAATTCCTTTACGGATGCGATAAAAAATGTCGATTATGATGATTTATCCGTGATTCCTAGAATGGACGACGGAGTGAAGGGTGAGTTCGGCGAGATTGCCAGAGTCTATAATGCGATGGCGGCTTCGATCGAGGACCTTACGATTAAGGAACAGAAATACAATGAGGAGATCATGGAGCAGAACTGGATTGAATCCAATTCGGCTGACATCGTGAAACTCTACAGCAGGCATGTGAACGTAGCATCCCTTGCAGAGAATTTTATCAAAAAGCTGACCCCGCTCATGGGCGGTAATTTGGGAGCCTTTTACCTTAAGGATGGATCAGAAGGAAAGCCACTTTTTAAAAAGGTTGCGGTCTATGCGGATGATAACGGAGCAGCGGGAAGAGACAGCTTTGCCGAGGGTGAAGGTCTGGCAGGGCAGTGTGCCGCGGAAAAAAGAACCATCCTTCTTAATGAAGTACCGGCTGATTTCAGGGTGATCTCAACAGGGCTGGGAGAGGCTGCGCCGAAAAGCATCATCATGGCGCCGGTCATGCTGAAGGATGAAGTCATTGCCGTAGTGGAAATCGGAAGCTTCCAGATGTTCAGCTCAGGCAGCCAAAAGCTCCTTGAGAATGTCCTTGAAACGTTAGGAATCGGAATCACGAATATTATTGGCCGGATGGAAGTCGAACGTCTGCTGCTTGAATCCCAGGCTCAGACAGAAGAGCTTCAGGCCCAGTCAGAGGAGCTTCAGTCACAATCTGAGGAAATGCAGGCCCAATCAGAGGAATTGCAGATGCAGACAGAAGAGCTGCGGATGATGAATGAGCAGCTCGAGGAACGTACACATGATGCAGAGCTGAAATCAGAAGAGCTTCAGGCTGCTAAGGAAGATCTCGAACAGAAGGCGATGGAGCTTCAACAAAGCTCTACCTATAAATCGGAGTTCCTCGCGAACATGTCCCATGAGCTCCGGACGCCGCTGAACAGTATTTTGCTGCTTTCAGAAATGATGCTCGACGACCAGGAGCATGCGCTGTCGGAAGAGCAGAAGGAATTCTCGAGGGTCATCCATTCATCAGGACAGGATTTGCTGAACCTGATCAATGACATCCTCGACCTATCCAAGGTGGAGGCAGGGAAGCTCGAAGTCAATTTTGAGGAAGTATTCCTTACTGAATTCGCCGACCGATTGGAGCGACAGTTCTCCCAGGTAGCAAAGAATAAGAATATTGATTTTAACGTCAGCGTGTCTGATAATATCACGCCGATTATTTATACAGATGAACAGCGTCTGCAGCAGGTAGTGAAGAATCTTCTGTCCAACGCCTTCAAATTCACGGACAAAGGCTCTGTATCTATTAAAATCGAGAAGGCGGATGAACGTGAAACAATGGGCTGTCCGCTTGCCGGTCATTCTGATACATGGGTGAAGTTTTCCGTGACAGATTCAGGCATCGGCATTCCAAAAGAAAAGCAGCAGATGATCTTCGAAGCCTTCCAGCAGGTGGATGGCGCGATTATGAGGAAGTATGGCGGCACCGGCTTGGGTCTGTCCATCTCCAGGGAGTTCTCCCAGCTGCTGGGCGGAATCTGCAAGGTGGAAAGCCAGGAAGGAAAGGGAAGTACCTTTACTGTTATCATTCCAAACCTGCCGCAGGGGTATCCTTCAATGAATGAATTCGAGGTACACTATCAGGTGGCTGCAGCTATGGAACAATCCGAAGTGGCAGCTGGGCATGAACCGATTTTACCAGAAGTGCCGATGGTGGAAGAACAAGGTTTATCACAGGGACCGGCTACTGATGCCGCACCGTCTGGCAAAACGACCGTTCTGACTGGTAAAACGGTCATCGTGACTGACGACGATCACCGCAACATTTTTACCCTGAAAAATGCACTTCAAAAGGAAGGCATGAACGTTGTCACCGCAGAAAATGGAGTACAATGCCTTGAAAGGATGAAGGAACTGGACCAGGTCGACATCGTATTAATGGACATCATGATGCCAGTCATGGATGGATATGAAACGATCAGGAAGATCCGGTCGATGGAAGAAAATAGCGAAACGCCGATCATCGCGCTGACGGCGAAAGCGATGAAGGGTGACCGCGATAAATGCCTCGACGCTGGCGCCAATGATTACATCAGCAAGCCGATGAAGCTGGACCAGCTGCTCTCGGCGATGCGGGTTTGGCTGTCTTAGGGCATGCTGGAGCAGGATGGAAGAGGGATGAAGTTGAATAAGGAAGACTTAGAGCTTGAATTGCTTTTGCTGGCCATCTACCGTCTGTCAGGCTATGATTTCCGGAATTATATGCGCTCTTCGATCATGAGGAGAGCCCAATCCAGGATGAACGCAGAAAAACTGCCAAGCATCACAAGCCTTACGGAGAAAATCATCCATGATGAAAGGATCCTGTCGGATATCCTGAAGGATTTTTCAATCAACGTAACGGAGATGTTCAGGGACCCAGACTTTTTTAAAGCGCTGCGTGAAGAAGTGCTCCCGCTGTTAAAGGACCTTCCGGAAATCCGCATCTGGCATGCGGGCTGCTCTACTGGCGAGGAAGCTTACTCGATGGCGATTTTAATCGAGGAAGAGGGACTGGCGGACCGGACGAAGATTTATGCGACGGATATGAATGAAACTGTCTTGAAAAAAGCGCAGACAGGCACGATGCCGCTCAACAAAATGCAGGCGTATACGAAAAATTATATTCTTGCAGGCGGGAGGAAGTCCTTCTCCGAGTATTATAGTGCCGATAGTCAAGCAGCCCATCTGAATGATTCGCTGAAGAAAAATATGGTGTTTGCCCAGCATAATTTAGTGACCGATGGTTCTCTCAATGAGTTCCATCTCATCATTTGCCGCAATGTCCTGATTTACTTCAATCAGCAGCTGCAGCAGCAGGTATTTCGCCTGTTCGATGCAAGTCTTAGCAATGGCGGTTTCCTTGGCCTCGGCACAAAGGAATCTGCCCGCACGGATCAGGGCTTTCTTGAAGCATTCAATTCAAAAGATAAGATATACCGAAAAAAAAGCAGAAATCCTGTTGTTTAGGATTTCTGCTTTTTTTTGATTTCAGGATCATTGAATGTTTAAGTTGCTTGGATCAGCACGATGCACATATCGTCTGTTCCAGCTTCTTTTTGCTCAGGTGTCAGGATTAAGTCGAGCGGTTCAGCGTCTTTTGCACCGTCGATTAATTTATGGGAGATGCCTTTTAAAAATTCTGTCCCAGCCTGTTCGTATTTATCGATCGCCTCATGGACGCCGTCGGTACAAATGAGCAGCTGAAGAGAGTCGGAATAGCTGACTGTCTTTTTATCTGTTTGGATATCCGGGAAAAAGCCGACCGCGCATGTATTGCTTTTCAGCTCGACAACATGGCTGCCGTCGATCAAGGCATGTCCGGTAGGGTGCCCGGCGTTTATGTATTCAATTTTTCGCTGGGAGGTATCCAGCATGATATAGATCGCAGTGAAATAATAAGGTATTTTTTGATTGTGCTGATTCAGGGAATTCATCCATCTGTTCAGTTCCCCAATCACATACTCAGGATCAGGATTCGAGCGGATCGCATCACGCAGAACGGAGGAGATGAACATGCAGACAAGGGAAGAAGAAATTCCGTGGCCCATCATGTCCAGCTGGATCGCCGCATAACGGTCTTCATCGATTTTATGCCAATAATAAAGATCCCCCGCAAGCTTGAAGGCAGGCAGGTAGGACGCCTTGATCAGCAAATTGTCCTTGTACACCGGTTCACTAAGCAGGCTTGTCTGCACCTGCATCGAAAGCTCGAGCTCATTGACGATTTTCTCTTCCTGCTTCTTATGCCAGTCTTTTTCATATTTTAGCCTAAGTGCCACCCTGATTCGCGCCAGCAACTCAGTCTTATTGATCGGCTTCATCAAATAATCCATCCCGCCGGCATCAAGCGCTTCAACAACCTTAGCTGAATCCTCCAAAGCGGTAACAAAGATGACAGGGATGTCCTTTATATG
Organism: Bacillus sp. JJ1609; assembly: GCF_036967045.1. Taxonomy (NCBI): domain Bacteria; kingdom Bacillati; phylum Bacillota; class Bacilli; order Caryophanales; family Bacillaceae; genus Bacillus; species Bacillus sp. JJ1609. The sequence continues at coordinate 300,379 of NZ_JBALSS010000006.1, forward strand.
GGGAATTTGCTGGAGACGTCTGCAAGCCTCAATACCATCCACCTCCGGCATCATGATATCCATCAGAATACAATCAACCTGCTCAGCGACGATGTAGGGATTGTCTGATTCCAGGTACCCAAAAAGATCATGTGCTGAAGTAAATGAAAGAAGGTCTGTATAGCCAGCCCTATTCAAAAGTTTTTCAATCACAAATAAATTTGCTTCATTGTCATCAACAATCAAAATCCCCATTATGTAATACCCCTCTACTCTAATTCAACTACTCACCTTAAATTAAATAACATATTTATATACCCAGCAAGAAATCGGCTTAAACCTTTTTTTTCAAAGAAAACATGATGGAGGGAACATGGGGACGGTTCTCGTGTTCTGGTATAAGGTTCATGAGAACGTGGGGGACGCTTCTCGTGTTCTGATTTAAGGTTCATTCGAACAGTCCAGGCCGGAAAACTTTCAGGTCATTGTTCCAATAAGGGTCATTGGAACAGTGCAGGGCGAAAAAAGTCAGATTTATTGTTCCAATAAGGATCATTGGAACAGTGCAGGGCAGAAAAACGACATTCGACTGTTCCAATAAGAGTCATTGGAACGGTCCAAGGCAAAAAACGTCGGGCAAGTGTTCTAATTAGCAAGCATGAAATGCGGAAACCGTCCCCATGTTCTGAACAACCGCTCATTTTGTAAGGATATTCCATTGGAAACCGGGGCTTTTTACCCGATATATATGGATATAAGTGTAAATAAATTATTGAATCTATGAAATTGGTTTGGATGGGATTGGTGGGTTCTAAATGCGGGCTGATTTAAGTGGCAGTTTTAATATCGGTGTTTATAAATCGTTGTTTGAATACAATCATGATGCTTGTTATGCGGTGGATATGGATGGGAATTTTATTTTATTCAATGAAGTGGCTGAGGTTATTACGGGTTATTCGCCACAAGAGGCTTTTGGGATGAATTTTGTTTCGATCATTCATGAGGATTATCTGCAGGAAACGATTGAGCATTTTCGGCGGGTGACAAGTGGGGAACGGGAGCGATTCGAAACGGTGATTTTAAAAAAGAATAGCGGCGAGCGGGCTGATATACTCCTGACTGTTGTTCCAATCTCGGTAGAAGGTAAAATCATTGGAGCGGTAGGGTGCGCACAGGATGTCACGAAACAGAAGGAGCTTGAGGGGCTGTTAAGCGGGCAGAATCGGATTCTGAAGATGATCGCGAAGGGGGATTCTTTTCAAGAAGTTCTCGACCAAATCATTCTATTGATGGAGAGGTTCACGAATGGGGCACGCTGCTCCATTATGATTGCCGATCAAGAAGGGAAAAGGCTTATGCATGGTTCGTCGCCAAGTCTGCCGGATGAGTATAATGCAGCTGTAAATGGCATCCCGATTGGACCATCAGTAGGATCCTGTGGGACGGCTTCGTATTTAAGGCGTTCCGTCACCGTTACGGATATCGGGACAGATCCTTTATGGGCTGATTATCGGGATCTTGCGTTATCCTACGGTTTAAAGGCCTGCTGGTCATCTCCGCTTTTTGATGATGATCAACGAGTAATCGGAACCTTTGGTCTTTATTATGACCATTCAAGCTCTCCGCGTGAAAAAGATATGCAAATGATCCAGAAAGCAACGGACCTTACCAGCCTGGCGATCCAGCATTACCGGGCAAAAGAGAAAATTAACTTTATGGCATACCATGATGCCCTGACCGGGTTGCCAAATCGGAGGCTGTTTGACCAAAGGGTCCAGGCTGCAATAGCGAAAACCAATGTGAGCGAAGGTGAGAAACTGTGCTTGATGTTCCTGGATCTGGACCGTTTTAAAATTGTCAACGACTCCCTTGGCCACACAATGGGAGACAAACTATTAAGATATGTTTCTGAAAAACTGAAAAAATGTATTGGCAATGAAGCGTTGATATCAAGACAGGGCGGGGACGAGTTCGCGATTCTGCTTGAGCATACTACGAAGGTAGAGGCGAAAACAGTCTCTGATCGAATCTTGAATACCATGTCAGAACTCTTTCTGATTGATGGAACAGAAGTCTACATCACTACCAGTGTAGGGATGAGCTTCTATCCTGATGATGGAGAGGATTTGGGTGTTCTTTTAAGTAAAGCGGATATTGCGATGTATCAGGCAAAGAAGCAAGGAAGAAACAACTATCAGACGTATGATGTATTGCTGGATAAGCAGGCGTTTGAAAAGCTGCAGATTGAAAATGAGCTGAGGAAGGTGCTCGAGCGTAACGAATTCGAACTGCACTATCAGCCAATCTTCCAACTTTGCAGCAACAAAATAGTCGGAGCGGAAGCCCTCCTCCGCTGGAAAAATGAAAAAGTCGGCAGCGTACCGCCTCAAGCATTCATCCCAATCGCAGAAGAAACTGGGATGATTGTGCCGATTGGAGAATGGGTGTTAAAGACGGCGTTGCTTCAGCTGAAAAGCTGGCGCCTAGAAGGAATGGAACCATTAACGATTTCCGTAAATTTATCAATTCGCCAATTTTATCAGCCGAATCTCATTCAAATGATCAGGGAGACGCTTCAGGAAACGGGCGTCGATCCTTGCTGCCTGACCATTGAGATTACCGAAAGCATGACGATGGAAGTCGAAGCCGCCAGCTTTATCCTTCATGAGTTGAAAAAGCTCGGCGTGAACATTTCGATTGATGACTTTGGGACAGGCTACAGCTCACTGAATTACCTGAAGCGATTCCCGATCGACCATTTGAAAATCGACCGCAGCTTCATTCAGGATATCGCCAACAACAAAAGTGACGAAAACATCGCCACCACCATCATCCTGATGGCCCATAACCTGGGACTAACCGTCATCGCAGAAGGCGTCGAAACCCAAGAACAACTTGAACTGCTCAAACACCACAAATGCAACGAAGCCCAAGGATACCACTTCAGCAAACCAGTCCCCGCCGAACAATTCCCGAAACACAGGTAAACATGGGGAGAACATGGGGACGGTTCTCGTGTGCCAATACCCCGTATGTTATTGATTTCCATTTTGTTATCATGTAGTATAGGGATATCAATTCACGGAAGGGTGACCAAGAGGCGATGATCAAATAATCCTTATTGAGAAAATTTTTCGTAATAGGAATTTGATACGAGTATTTTCTGGATAGGATTAGTCTTGCTTTTTGGGAACAAAATTTTAATGATGGAGCTGCCTTTTACGGGTGTGTTCTGTTCTTTTGTTATCAAAATGAAGCCTCCTGTCCAGAAATGGAATAGGAGGTTTTTTTATGTCTGAAATAACAAATGAACAAAAATTGGGCATGGGCGCATTGTTTCAGAATCAGGTAATCAGGACAATTTTGCTGTCTGTGTTATTTCTCCAGATTGGGATTTGGGTACGAAATTATTCAATCCTTTTATATGTAATTGAAAAAACAAACGAAAACCCGGTCGCGGTTTCGATGATTTCGGTAGCTGAATTCGCGCCGATCTTCCTGTTTTCTTTTATCGGCGGGACGTTTGCCGACAGGTGGCTGCCGAAGCGAACGATGATTTGGTGTGATTTGTTAAGTGCGGTATCTGTGTTTGTTGTACTGCTCACCTTATTTTTTGGCAGCTGGAAAGTGATTTTCTTTGCGACGCTCGTGTCGTCAATCCTTTCGCAGTTTTCACAGCCGGCGGGGATGAAGCTATTTAAGCTGCATGTACCAGCTGAGCTTATCCAGATGGGTATGTCTATGTACCAGACAGTTTTTGCCTTATTTATGATCCTGGGTCCGGTTCTCGGAACTTTTGTCTACGAGCAATTTGGCATTATGGCAGCTGTCGCTATCATGGGCATCGCGTTTGTATGCTCAGCAGCTGTCTTGTTGATGCTGCCGGCAGATCAAAAAACGGTGGAAGAAAAGCGCGAAACATCCTTGATGGAGGAAATGAAGGATGGGTTCCGCTACGTATTGAACAGCAAGCATTTATCCTTGCTGGGTGGGACGTTTATGGCGGCAGGTCTCGCGATTGGTTTGACACAGCCGCTTGGAGTATTTTTAATAACGGAAAGACTTGATTTGCCTAAGGAAAATCTTCAGTGGCTGATGGCGGCATTTGGGATCGGCATGATACTCGGCGGAGGTATTACCGTTGGGATCTCAAGAAAGGTTTCGCCGCAATTGCTTCTTGCGATTGGATTGACAGCAAGCGCGATCGGCTTTGTCGGAATGGGAATGTCAACGGCTTTCTGGCTGACCTTGACCGCACAGTTTTTCTCAGGGTTGTTTATGCCTTGCATTCATATTGGAATCAACACAATGATTCTGCAAAATACCGAAGAGGCCTTCATCGGAAGGGTCAATGGCATTCTGAACCCGGTATTCATGGGAGCAATGATCATCACCATGTCAGCGTCGGGATGGATTAAATCTCATCTATCTATTGTGTATATGTATGAAGCTTCAGCAGTGTTGCTGCTGGTCGGAATATTGGTATTGTTGCCTTTGATGAAAAAAGAAGCAGCACCCAATCAGTTAAAGGGAGAAATATAATTTTGAGGCGTACAGATATTGATCTGTACGCCTTTTTTTGTGCAACGATTCGGGATATTTTTTATTATTCTGAAACGCATGCCAGGAAAGTTCGTCTAATCTTGCAGGAGGGATTTTGATGAAAAAATGGTGGATTTTAGTAAGTGTTTTGCTTTTAGCGATCGTGGGAGTGGCGTTCTTTACTTTTTCCCAGTTAAAGGTTGTAAATGCCTTGGATGGGGATGAGAAGCCGGTTGTATTGACGAATAAGGTGTGGAAGGTTCAATTTTCCGAGAAAATCTCAGAAAAGAGCCTTAATTCCAGCTTGGTTTATGTCACAAATGACAAAGGCGAGAAGCAGAAGAATTCCTTAACCCTTAGTGACGATCAAAAATCCATCTATATCAATCCCCCTGAAAGCGGGTACGATCCTCGTTCGGAACTTTACACACTTCATTTTAAAAAAGATATTGAGTCTGCGCTGGGTAGAAATTTGCTCACTTCTCGCTCTATGCAATTTATCGTAAAGGAAAGTCTGCCTATTGTTGGCTCGCAGGAAAAGCTGGCAGGGTATTTTGAAGAGATTCTGAAGGAGCAGAAAAAGGCTCGGGGCTGGTTTGAGGAAACAGCTACGAAAGATGGGGCCAAGAGTGATTCTTCTGCCGAAGCAGATAAATCTTCATCTGCGAATGATGTATCGGAAACAAACGTCCAGGTTCAAGGAGTGGATGAAGCTGATATTGTAAAAACAGACGGGAAGCACATTTTCCAGGCTGAACAAAATAAGGTACGGATTATCAAAGTAGGAGCTGGCGGGCAGATGGAGCTTTTATCTACGATTGCCTACCATGAATCATTTGCACCGTCCCAACTTTTTCTGGAGGATGATCAGTTGGTGGTCATCGGCTATCAATACCACGATTTTCAGAGATCGTATGAGGATATCGTGAAAGATACAAAGATTGCCCCGATGATGCAGTCGACAAAAGTCATTATTTACAATGTGAAAAACCCTGCAAAACCTGCACAGATAAGGGAGATCGAGCTGGAAGGTTCCTATGTCTCCTCAAGGAAGGTGGATGGTGTCGTTTATTTGATATCCAATCACTATCCGGATTTTTGGCTGCTTGAGAAAAACCGTGAGATTGATATCCGGCCAAAGTATTCAGACTCTGCAGATAGGGGAAAGGAGAAAAAGGTCAGCTATGACGAAATTCGCTATTTCCCAGATTCACGGGAACCTAACTATACGATGATCGCAGCGTTCGATCTTGACCAGCCTGATAAGGAAGCCGCGATTACCACGTATTTGGGAAGCGGAAATCAAATCTATATGTCCAAAGAGAATCTTTACCTGGCCATCCAGAATTACACCGAACAGCCAATGGATGAAAGGGGCATAATCGCGCCAGATACCGATATCCACAAATTCACGATCAACGGAATGAACGTTCGTCATCATAGTTCCACGACAGTTCAAGGGATGGTGTTAAACCAGTTCTCAATGGATGAGCATAACGATTTTTTCCGGCTTGTGACGACGAAAGGATACGCATGGGATGAATCCAAGCCGTCTTCCAACCATCTCTATATTTTAGATAAAAACCTTAAGCTTGCCGGTAAAATTGAAGGACTTGCGAGAGGGGAGAGAATTTACTCAGCAAGGTTCATGGGAAACCGCATCTATATGGTCACTTTCAAGGAGACAGATCCTCTGTTTGTTATCGAGGCAAGTGACCCTAGAAATCCTAAGGTCCTTGGTGAATTAAAGATTCCGGGCTTCAGTAATTACCTCCATCCATATGATGAAAATCATATTATTGGGTTTGGACAGGATACAATGATCGTTACCGATAAGGAATCCAAGTCTGGAACGCGGATTCTCACCAATGGAGTCAAGATTTCGCTGTTCGATGTCAGCGACATGTCCAATCCAAAGGAGAAATTCTCGGAAATCATCGGTGGGAGGGGAACTTACTCGCCACTGAATTATGACCATAAGGCACTTCTATTTAATAAAAAGAAAAACCTGTTCGCCTTCCCGATCACAGTCTATCAAAATAGCGACAAAAATGAATACGAACAAATCTTTGAATATCAGGGTGCCTATATCTATAACATTGACCCTGCAACCGGGTTTAAGCTGAAATCAAAAATCACCCACATCAACGGGCAAATGTCGGTCTACGAGGAATACGACAGCACCATCCAGCGTCTGCTCTATATTGGTGACACCCTGTATGCCCTGTCTCCAGCTAAAATCACAAGCTATGATCTTAAAACGAATGTGAAGCTTGGGGAGCTGGGGTTAGGTGGGGGGATAAACAAATAATACTTGATAGAGAGACCTTTAGGTGAGGTCTTCTCTTTTTCTATTTAGTTGTTTCAATGGCCGTTATTGGAATGATAGGGCAGTTTTTGGGTTTGAGTTGATCCAATGGAGCTTATTGGATCAATGAATTGTAAGTTTCTGGATTTCGGCTATTCCAATGGACGTTATTGGAACAAGTATATTCCAGTTTTTAGATTTAAATTGTTCCAATGGAGCTTATTGGGACACGAATCTGCTAGTTTCTGGATTTCAGCTGTTCCAATGGACGTTATTGGAATAAGTATATTCCAGTTTTTAGATTTAAATTGTTCCAATGGAGCTTATTGGGACACGAATCTGCTAGTTATTGGATTTTAGCAGTTCCAATGGCCGTTATTGGAACTGTGATCGGCCAGTTTTTGGATTTGAATAGTTCTAATGGAGCTTATTGGGACAACGGTCTTCCGGTTTTCGCCACCTGAATTGTACAAATGGCCCTTATTGGAACAGATAACGATTTGGTTCACCCCATTCATGCTCCAAAATTTAATCAAACGTTTGATTAAATTGAAAAAATGCATGTGGAACACGAGAACCGTCCTCATGTTCCAAAAAAGGCCAGCCCCGAATTAAGGGACTGGCCTTTTCCAATTATACGAACAAGCTTAGCAATAGGATAAATCCTAATCCTGCTACAGAGATGATTGTTTCAAGCAGTGTCCATGTTGCGAATGTTTCTTTCATGCTGAGGCCAAAGTATTCTTTGAACATCCAGAAGCCTGCGTCGTTTACGTGTGATGCGATCAAGCTTCCTGCGCCTGTTGCTAGTACGACTAGTGCAAGGTTAACGTCTGTTTGGCCAAGCATTGGGATAACTAAGCCAGCAGTTGTTAATGCTGCAACTGTTGCAGATCCTAGAGAGATACGCAGGATAGCTGCGATAATCCATGCAAGCAGGATTGGTGATAATGAAGTTCCTTTGAATAGTTCAGCTACATAGTCACCAACGCCGCCGTCGATCAAGACTTGCTTGAAGGCACCGCCGCCTCCAATGATCAAGAGCATCATACCGATGTGAGAGATGGCAGTTGTACAAGAGTCCATAACCGTTTTGATCGGAATTTTACGAGCCAATCCCATTGTGTAGACTGCTACTAACAATGAAATCAGCATCGCTGTTCCAGCTTCACCGATAAAGCGGATTCCTGCTAGGAAACTATTATCTTCAAACCCTAGAGTTTTTTGAAGCAAAGTAATGATTGTTGCAATTGACATTAAGATAACAGGTAAAAGTGCTGTGAAAACGCTGATTCCAAAACCAGGTGTTTCTTCAAGCTTGAAAGTTTTTTGCTCTCCAAGTGATGCGATATTTCCTGTTTTATTGAATGATTCTGGTACAAGCTTTTTCGCGATTTTTGTAAAAACTGGACCAGCTAAAATTACAGTTGGAATTGCAATAATGAAACCATAAAGCAATACTTCACCAATGTTTGCACCATACTCACCAGCGATAACTGTTGGTCCTGGGTGAGGAGGCAGGAAGCCGTGTGTTACGGATAAAGCGGCTGTCATTGGGATACCAAGATATAAAATAGAAATCTTTAATTCTCTTGAAATCGCGAATACGATTGGAATTAATAGAACCAAACCTACTTCGAAGAATAGAGCAACACCGATAATGAATGAAGCAGCTACGACTGCCCATTGAATGTTCTTTTCACCAAATTTGTTTACTAGTGTCATAGCGATCCGCTGGGCACCGCCGGAATCAGCGATCAATTTACCAAGCATTGCGCCAAGACCAAAAATGAGCGCTAAGTGGCCGAGCGTTCCGCCTAAACCAGCTTCAATTGTTTTAACGATGACATCTAAAGGCATTCCAAGTGCTAAAGCTACACCAAATGAAACGATAATTAATGAAACGAATGTGTTTAGCTTTAAGCCCATAATGAGTAAAAGTAAAGCTAAGATACCAATTGCTACAATTACCAATGGCATTGTAATTTCCCCCTAATTGTATTTATTTTATTTTTCCCGCATGAAGCGGGTCATTCCCATTGTAAAATAAAGCGCTAACATTTTTGGTGAGGGGATATAAAGAATCCCCCGTGAGAGAGCTTATTTGATCAAGCTTCTCTGATAGTTTGCGATACGTGAATAATCTTTTTCCAAAGCTCTGGATAAGCTGATGAAGATTGGCACCAGCTGTCTGTATTCTTTAGCAGCATCTTCATTAGGCGTATGCTTATGAGTGCTGCCGATCATGTCAGATACGACCTCGAATGAATCGATTTTACCTGTTGCATACAGGCCTAAAATACAAGCGCCCAAGCATGAGCTTTCATAGCTTTCAGGTACGACCACGTCTGTGTCGAATATATCGGACATCATCTGGCGCCACACTTCTGATCGTGCGAAGCCGCCGGTAGCCTGGATTCTCGTCACAGGCTCTTTCATCGCTTCTGTCAGGGCCAAATACACTGTATATAGGTTAAAAATAACTCCTTCAAGCGCTGCGCGAATCATATGCTCTTTTTTATGGGACATCGTCAGGCCGAAGAATGATCCTCGTACATCCGGGTTCCATAATGGCGCTCGCTCACCTGCCAGGTAAGGGTGGAATAGCAAACCCTCAGCTCCAGGTCTGACGCGTTCAGCAATTCTTGTTAAAACATCGTATGGATCGATGCCAAGTCTTTTGGCTGTCTCCACCTCGGAAGCGGCAAATTCATCACGGATCCAGCGAAGGACCATCCCGCCATTATTAACAGGGCCGCCGATTACCCAGTGCTTTTCGGTTAAGGCGTAGCAGAAGATTCGTCCTTTTTCATCGGTTTGCGGCTGGTCGATGATCGTGCGAATCGCACCGCTTGTTCCGATGGTGACAGCAATTTCGCCTTTGCCAATCGCATTGACGCCAAGGTTTGAAAGGACCCCGTCACTTGCACCGATGACGAAAGGTGTTTGTGGGTCAATACCAATCTGCTTCGCAACTTCTGGATTGCAGTTTGTGAAAATCTCAGTTGTAGGAACGAGCCTGGACAATTGATCACTAGTGATGCCGGCAATTGTTAAAGCTTCCTCATCCCAATCCAGATTCTTGAGATTCATCATGCCCATCGCAGAGGCGAGGGAGTGATCGACTACATATTGGTCAAAGAATTTTTGGAAGATGTATTCTTTGATTCCGATATACTTTTTCGCTTTAGAGGCGATTTCAGGACGTTCATTCACAATCCAGGCAATTTTGCTCAAAGGTGACATAGGATGGATTGGTGTTCCTGTTCGCTTGTAGATTTCATGCCCGTTCAGCTCATCTTTGATTTTATGTGCCCATGCTTCACTGCGGTTATCCGCCCAGGTGATACATGGGGTCAGCGGCTGGTCATTTTCGTCAATCGCGATGACACTGTGCATCGCGCTGCTGAAGGAAATGAAGCTCAGCTTCTTTTGGGAATTTTGTTTCATGATTTTCGTGATAGCCGTTAATACAGCCATGTAAATCTCGTCAGGGTCTTGTTCTGCAGTTGAAATGTCCGGCGTGTAAAGCGGGTAGCCGATATTCTCCTGCTGGATGACTTCACCTTTTTCGCTGAATAAAACAGCTTTTGTACTTGTTGTACCGATGTCGATCCCTAACATATAGCTAGTCATTTTTCTCAACTCCCTTGGATAACGTTTGCTGCGACATCCAAAGATCTTCTACCTTGCCTTGAACATCATCAAAATTTTGGTGTAAGGATTGGATCATCAGGTCTCGATTCTTTGTTTTGATGGCTTCAATATAAAGCTCATGATTTTCAATAATGCGCTGGAAGTCCTCATACTTTTCCTCGACCCTTACTCGCATCGATAAAAGAATGAATGCTTCCATAACCGGTTTTGTATTATCCCAGATCATCTTGATGTATGAATGGTTGATAGCACGGATGATCGTTTCGTGGAATAGCACATCCTGTAGGGAAAACTCATCGGCATCTTTGTATTTGATGGCGATTTTCATCATCTCAAGGATTTTGCTAAGTTCACGCACCAGCTCAGTTGTGTCTATTTTCATCATTCGTTCGAAAACAAACGTTTCTATTAATAAACGAACATCGTAAATTTCTTCGATATCCTTCTCCGTCAGACCAATGACAACAGCGCCCATTCTTTCTAAACGGATCAGATTCTCAGAGGCAAGAATTTTAAGTGCTTCACGAATGGGTGAGCGACTTACGTTAAAATCAGCAGCTAACTTATTTTCCGAAAGGATGGCACCGCTTTCAATCAGCCCTGAAATAATCTGCATTCTCAGCTCACTCGCAACGCGGTCACCAGTAGAAGCCTTCGAAAGCCATTTTTGAGGATAAAGAAAATCCTTCTTTTCACTCATTTATTACACCTTCTTATTAATCAAGTATACTTGTATACAAGTATATTAAATCGGATTCAATAAAATTGCAAGCGTTTTCTCGTAAACATGGGGACGGTTCTCATGTTCCACTTTGGAACACGAGAACCGTCCCCATGTACCTATTTTGTTCTAAGTGTGGGGATATTATTTTAAAATGGTAGTGGATAGGGGGCTTAGTTATGAGGGATTTAAATTATTTATTCCGGCAGCGGATTGGTTTTTCTGAGGATGAGCCGATCACTTTGGATAACCTGGATTGTGTTCTTGAGCGGACGGCGGCGGCTATTCCGTTTGAAAACCTTTGTGCGATTGCTGGTGATGACAGTGTCATAAGTGAAGACACTCTAATGGATAAAATTTTTATGCGGAATGAAGGCGGGCTTTGCTATGAATTAAATGGCATCTTTTATCTCTTTTTAAAGGAAAATGGGCTTGATGTTCAATTAATTCGTGGAGCGGTGTATGTTTCGGAAAAAGCAGCTTTCAGCCCCACAGGTAGTACGCATGCAGCCATTTTGCTGACTTATGAGGGCAAGAAGTACATAGTGGATACTGGTTTCGGCGGGAATCTGCCTTTAAAGCCAGTTCCGATGGATGGAACGGAGGTCAGCACGCCAACCGGGGAGTTCCGGGTGGTAAAGGAGGATAGCCAGTATGGAGATTATTTTTTAGAAATGAAGCTAAAGAACAAGGATACGGAATGGAGAAAAGGGTATGCGTTTGATTCCTTGCATCCAGTCAAAGAGGTTGGTGAATTAACGGGTGCAAAGAAAATCATCACCGAACACCCACAATCGCCTTTTAACAAGAAGCCATTGCTCACAAGGGTGACTGTTGATGGAAGCATGATCCTGACGGAACCTAGCTTTATATGGTGGAAGGATGGGCAGATACTGAAAGAAGAAATCGATGCTGAGAGATTCAAAGAACTGGCTAGGGTGCATTTTAAAATTCGGGTGTGTTAAAGGTCCCTCTTGATATTCAGGACCTGTTGAGATTGGAGTGGAGGGTACTCGACTGTTGGAACTGTTTCCAGCCAGACTGACCAAAGAATCCCGAAAAAAAAAGGCAGCCATCAATGCAATGGTTGCCTTAATTTGAGCTATTTTATTGCATTCCTAGTGCCTTTTGCGTGGCCGGTCCGGCTACTCCGTCGACCTTAAGTTTTTTGGCTTTTTGGAATTGCTTGACGGCTGCTTCTGTAGCCGAACCGAATATTCCATCGATCCCCTTGGTGCTATAACCCTGGTTAGTAAGGGTCTGCTGCAATTTCCTGACTTCAACACCCTTCATGCCCTTTTTCAGGATAGAGCTTGAAGGAACTGTTGACACTGGAACAGAGGACTCGCCTGTAACCTTATAGCCATTAGCGGCTGCAATGGAAGTAAAGGACTTGTTAGAAGTAGTGATGATAACAGGAGTGTTTACCTTTACCTGCTTAAAAAGCCATTCCACTTGGTCATCGTACATTCTGATGCACCCGGCACTCACATATCCGCCGATTGATTTAGGATTATTGTTGCCGTGAATTGCATAGGTTGTTCCCCAAGTCCCTTTCGCATTCAGCCCAAGCCATCGGTTGCCAAGAGGATTCCTTGGGTCGCCGCCCGGTATATTCCCGCTGTAATAAGGGCGGTTCACAATTTTGTTCACGATTTTGAACTTGCCCTCCGGCGTATAAGAAGGTTTCCGCCCAGTACCGACTTTGAACGTTTTGATCAGTTTATTGTTCTGATAATAAGCCAGTTGATTATTTGACTTATTGATAATAATAATGTCCCCGCCCGCAGCCATTGCTGGTGCCTCAAAGAACACCATGGATACAAGAAGCATCATACTGATAATGATTTTTTTCATTTCCCATCCCCCTTGAGCTCAAAAACTGTTTAACTTTTACAGACCCGGCCTACCAATACAAAACATCTGGTGGCGTGCATGATTAAAAAGTTTTTACACTCTTATAAACGTAGTTCTTTCATAATAGTTACATAATTTACCCTTATTTGGTAAAAGTTTATTTCTTGTTTTTGTGACAAAAGAATTGTGTTTTTGTCGATATTTGGAATAAGTATGGATACTTTTTTACTAGCAGGACCTAATAAAAGATGAGCATTATTTAAGAGTTATGAATGTGAAATGAAACCTTCCAGTCTAGTTAAACGTTAATATAAGTATCAATTTTGACAGGTGGAGGAAATACATGGAGACTAGAGAGCAGTTGTTAAGTGAGCTGAGTATGATTGAAAAGTGGGAGAAGGATCAGAAAGGGTTATGGTTTTGGGAGAAGCTGACCCGCCTGCCATTTAAAATGCTGGACCGGTTTACTCCAAAGTTCATTCAGGAGAAGGTAGGAAGTTTGCTTGATGAGCTTGGGAGCTTTATTCAGAATGGCGGACAGTATTTGTCGAGTGAAAAGTCGGTGTTCCATTTTATCGAAAAAAAGACCGGTCGGGAAATCAAAGAGCTGTCGGACCTTCAGGGTGTTCCAGTAGAGGAAACGAAGAAGGTGAGCTTCGAGTTGGGGGAACAGCGGAAGAAGGCTGCTATGATTCAGGGTGCAAGCACAGGCATCGGCGGCATTTTTACACTGGCGATTGATATTCCAGCGGTGCTGGCCATTTCCCTAAAAACACTTCAGGAAATTGCGATGATTCATGGCTACGACCCTAAGGATAAGAAAGAAAGGTTATTTATCATCAAATGCCTGCAATACTCTTCGGCTGATGTCGTCGGGAAACAGGCGATTTTAAATGAGCCTTCCGATTTTAACAATGAAAACAGATCCCGTGAAGTCATCTCACAGCTTCAAGGCTGGCGTGAGGTGACATTAGCCTACACAGAATCCTTCGGCTGGAAAAAGCTGCTCCAGATGGTGCCCGTAGCCGGGATTGTGTTTGGGGCATTTGCCAACCGATCGATGGTGAGTGATTTAGCAGAAACAGGGACGATGCTTTATCAGAAGAGAAGGATTTTGGAGCGGCTGGATAGGGATTCTGGGGAGAGATAATGTGTAACGAAAATGACCAGGCTTGAATGGTTCGCCTGGTCATTTTTTAATCTATCTTATTGGTATTTTTGCAGAACAATTCTCTCTTCAACTTCGCTCTTCAACCTGTTCGAATGGTGAAGGGAAGCCCTAAGGGAACAAGTCACCCCAATACTTCACGCGTGAGTGGTCATAAGGAGGCTTATTAGAACCGTTCAACTCGTTTATTCTCTTGCGAATGGTCATAAGGAGGCTTATTAGAACCGTTCAACTCGTTTATTTTCTTGCGAATGGTCATAAGGAGGCTTATTATAACCGTTCAACTCGTTTATTTTCTTGCGAATGGTCATAAGGAGACTTATTAGAACCGTTCACCTTGTTTTTTATCAAGCGAATGGTTATGAGCAGCCTTACGAGAACAACACACCCGGATTTTTCTCGTAAGAGTGGTGATGGGAAGCGCTCCGAGAAAAAATCCACACTCATTTTTCTCCTGCCAATGGTCCGTTTTCATCTAATCCCATTTGTATTTTGCAAAACAATTCTCCAGCCATCCGGGTCCGCAATTGTTACACCGGCTTTTTTCCAATAAGGGTTTTCTGGTTCGACTTCTGGATATCCCATATTATATAGCCGTTTTACAATGGCATCGCGTGCGTCATTGTCTGGAATATAGAAAACAAGTAAGTTGTCTTCCGTCGGCGCAGGGCAAGGACTGCCGTTTTCATGTTGAGTGAATTCCAAGTGATATCCCGCTTCAGGAAGCCCCAGCATCACTCCGTCATAGCCATCATGCTTTTCAAACCTGCCAACTACTTTCAGCCCAACACCATATCTGTAAAATTCAACTATCTTATCTAGCTGATTTGTCGGACGAGCAATTCTGAACTGAACAACAGGAAGCTTCTCTGACCATTTCTCTTTCATAACAGCACCTCCATCTCCTTCAAATCGTTTGTTAGTTCCATTTTATAGTTTGAATGTCAACGATTAATCATCAATAGGAATGATAAAATCTCAGACTTTTGATGGAGCAGAGGGGCATGGGAGGTTCTCGTGATACAACCAAAGCAAGAACCCCGTCCACATAGAAAATGCCTGTCCTCATGATGATGAAAATGAGGACAGGCATTCGTGTTTATTTTCTGATAGGCTCGGCATTAAATAGTTTCACATCAGCCGGGGCTGCCATGAATTGGGGAGCCTTTGACATGAAGTTAGTGAAATGTTCGGCTTGATTATGATTCTGGACTGCATCCATGTCCTTCCATAATTCCACCATTGTATATGAGCCGGCTTTTTCGCTGTCCTTTAAAAGGTCATAAGAAATATTGCCTTCTTCTGCTCTCGAAGCTTCAACCAATGATTGGACTTCT
This sequence comes from Bacillus sp. JJ1609, assembly GCF_036967045.1. Classification (NCBI taxonomy): domain Bacteria; kingdom Bacillati; phylum Bacillota; class Bacilli; order Caryophanales; family Bacillaceae; genus Bacillus; species Bacillus sp. JJ1609. The sequence goes on from NZ_JBALSS010000006.1 coordinate 315,948, forward strand.
TTGAGGAACTCTTTTTCCTGATCTGCTTTTACCTGAAAACCTGCATGTATAATAATCATGATTCATTTCTCCTCGTCTCTAGTTTATTTCCACTCTGTTATAACATCTAAAGGCAAGCGGACAGATGGATAGCCCTGGTCAGCGGCTTTGCCGATTGAGATCAGCATAACAGGGTAAAAACGATCCTTGTCCAGATCAAATGCTTCGGCAATACGGTCTTTTTCATATCCGCCAATCGGATTCGTATCATAGCCGTGTGCGCGAGCCGCGAGCATCAGCTGCATGGAAACGAGACCTGCATCAATGAGGAACATTTCTTTTTTCTGCTCATTTGTCATCGTTTCGACAAGGCCTTTGATTGCCGGAACCTGCTGGTCTCTTACTTCCGCTGGCATAAATCCTTTTTCCACGGCAGTATTATATATGGTTTCCAAATACTCCTCGCTCTTCATGTCAACAAATACGGCAATGACTGCTGCAGATGATGCGACTTGTCTTTGATTGAATTTTGCTAATGGAGCCAGCGTTTCTTTTCCCTCATTAGAATCAATCACGACAAAACGCCATGGCTGCAAATTAACAGATGAAGGAGCTAAAGTGGCTTCCTCGAGGATTTCAGCCATTTCTTCTTTGCTGATTTTTACAGTCGGGTCATAATTCCTGATGGAACGGCGTCCTGTGATGATTTCTTTAAAGTCGTTGATTTTTAGTTTATTCAAGATGTACACTCCTTTTTGATTCTCATGATGTGTGGTTAAATCTCTTCTATATTCTCCTGAATGCGGGTAAGTATATCGAGCAGTTTGGAACTTTCCTCTTCTGAAAAACCTTTAAGGACATTGGATATGAACCGTTGTTTCTCTTCGCAGTAGGCAGCCACTTTCCGTTTTCCCTCATCGGTAAGCTGCACATAGGTAAAACGGTTATCCTCAGGGCTTTTTCTGCGGATGACCATCCCGTTTTCCTCAAGCTGCTTGAGATGCCTCGTTACGGCAGCATGATCGATGTTTACCTTTTTCTGAAGGGCCCTCTGGGTGATTTCCTCTGCATAAAAAAGTTCCCGCAGAATCTCAAGACGAGATTGGCTGATGCCAGTACAGCGTTCAAACTTAGACGTTAATTTTTTATTTAACTCAAACATCCGTTGAAAGATTAATTCTTCTTCCTTGCTGCATTCATACAAATACAACCGCCGCCTTTAAATGATTGATAGGTCAATTATTGATACATCAATTAATATAATACGCTAGTAACGAGAAGTCAAATGGTAGAACATGGGAACGGTTCTTCTGTTTCATTTTCGACCCTAAAAGGAACAAGGGAAGCACCCTTTGTGTTTCACTTTTAACCCTAAAAGGAACGTGGGCACCATCAATTTGTATATTTTTCCCCAAAAAAAGAACACTGGAACCACCTTTCATTTTCACCAAAAAGGAACACGGGAACCATCCATATGTTTTTCGCTTTCAACAAAAAATGGAACGCGAGAACCGTCCCCACGTTCACTTTTAACCTAAAATGGAACGCAAGAACCGTCCCTGTGTTCACTGGTAAAACATTGTACTTTTGTAAAAAAATGTTGTTCAAGGGTTGGGCTTTCCTTTAGTATTAAGGGTGGAGTAGGTATAAAGGAGGGGTCGTGTTTGCTGGAAATTAAGAATTTATCGAAGCAGTACAGTGGGAAGATAGCTGTTGATTCGCTTTCTTTTTCGGTATCGCCAGGGGAAGTGTTTGGTCTCTTGGGACGGAATGGAGCGGGGAAGACGACGACGATTAAAATGATGCTTGGCCTTGTTGCGCCTGATGGGGGCACGGTGAAGTGGAACCATAAAAATGGATTGGGGCATGTTTCATACGGCTATTTGCCTGAAGAGAGAGGACTCTATCCAAAAACGAAGGTGATTGACCAGCTTACATACTTTGCGAAGCTTGAAGGCCTGGGGAAGAAGGAAATCAAGAAAAGCATCGATTACTGGATTGACAGATTTGATATCGGTCAGTATCGGAATAAGCTTGCCGGCGACCTGTCAAAAGGGAACCAGCAGAAGGTCCAATTGGTCGCGACTCTTTTGCATAATCCTGAATTGATCATTTTAGATGAGCCTTTCAGCGGATTGGACCCGGTGAATACGAACCTGCTGACGGAAGTCATTTTAGAGGAAAAAGAAAAGGGGAAGGTCATCATCATGTCCAGCCACCAGATGGACCAGGTCGAGAAATTCTGTAAGCAGGTGGTCCTCATGAAGGAAGGAAAGGCGATCATTTCAGGTGACCTTACAACTGTGAAAAATTCCTATGGCATGATGTATTTATCTCTGTTTGGAGAGGTCAGTCGTCTAGTAACCTTTTGCTCTGCAAATGGACACTCTTATGAACAGGATGGGAAGCGAGTCATTGTTTCGTTGGAACAGGACCAGGATCCACTTGCGATTTTGACTCGATTGAAGCAGGAAGGTGTGGACGTCAACGAGGTTACCTATCTCCAGCCGACGCTTCACCAAATTTTCGTTGATAAGGTGGGATCCTAAATGAATACTTTAGGCACAGCGTTTTTGTTTCATTTTAGAGAACAGATCCGTACAAAGGGTTTCAGGATTACTTCCATCGTCATGTCGGTCGTCATTTTGGGGTTCTTTGCTTACAATCACTTTATGTCAAAAGAAGAAGAAGTAAAGATTTCGGTCATTAATAATTCTTCCTATGAGGTGAATGAAGATGCGCTTGGAAAAATGATCGAAGGGCTGAAATACAGTGAAGTTGAAGCGGATCAGCTGGATGCTGAAAAGGAAAAAATCAAGGAGCAGGATCTTGATCATTTAATCGTGATTGATGAAAAAGATTCACTTCCTGTCCTGAATTATTCCTATCATCGCTATCCTGATCCAAATGTCATTTATGCCTTCTCGACGATTTTACAGCCGCAGTATCTGCAAAAGGTTGCAGCTGAGCACTCCATTTCCCAGGAAGCTGTTGGCGACTTGTTTGCCACGATTCCTGTAGAGAAAAACATGCTTGCTGAGAATAACGGCAGTCTCGGAATTGTTTATGTGTTCATTTTCCTGATGTATACATTTATTATTATGTTCGGCCAGGGAATCGCAATGAGCATCACAGGGGAAAAATCGACCCGAGTCATGGAAGTCATGATCACGAAAATCAAGCCGGTTTATATGCTGTTTGCCAAGGTGCTCTCAAACCTGGCGGCGGGCCTGATCCAGGTATCGATATTCTTCCTTGCAGGATATCTTGCCTATTTGATTGGCTGGATCAAAACAGACCAGCTCAGCATTTTCGGTTTCTCCTTTGATTTATCGCAAATTGATGCAGCACTCATCTTTATTTTCATGTTTTTCTTTGCCTGCGGCTATCTTGTGTATGCGCTCTGCTATGCAGCACTAGGTTCCGTTATTTCACGGACCGAGGACCTTGGCAGTGTCGTGGGGCCAGTGATGATGCTCGTAATGGGTGCCTTGATGGTCGGCATCAAAACGATGATGGACCCAACTGGCGGACTTGTCACGTTCGCGACCTACTTCCCATTTTTCTCGCCGATTGTCGCCTTCTCAAAGTATGTCATGGGCGAACTATCAACAGCGGAATTAATAGGGAGTGGGGCGGTGCTTGTTGCTTCGATTATGCTGATCGCCTACCTGGCTTCCCGCATTTATGTAAAAGGAGTCATGGTGTACGGAGAAAAATTCAAGTGGTCCCAGTTAGGTGACATGATGAAAAAAGAGAAATCACAGAGCTTATAGTTCGTGAGAGCCTGGAACACAAGGTTCTTTCATCTATTGACTGAACTTAAAATGTATTAACAACGATAATAAAATATAAAAAAGCAAAAACTCGCCTCTATAATGAACGGCAATTGTTAGTTTCATGTCTGACAATTGCGGTCCATAATGGCGAGTTTTTTTGTTCGGATCCTTATTACACTAAAGAATAAGGCATGAGAATCAAATTCCCTTGCCCGAATGGTTTTATTTACCCTCTTTTTCTGAGAGAAATAACCAATGCCAACAATCCTGCAATCAAAGCTCCGATAGAAAGGTAAAGCGGGACATTGCTGGTTACTGATTTTGCTTCAGCGTCATTTGCGTAGTCTGCAGCAGCACTGTGATCTTTGGAAGTATCAGCCGATGTACTTCCATGTCCATGATCAGATGTTCCATCAGCAGGATTCACTACAGTCACAGAAGCTGGTTTATCTGCATCAGGAGCACCTACCCATTCAACTACACTGCCATCGCTGTAGGTTTGATACGCTTTCCAGACAATTTCCTTCGCATCATCCCCGACTTTTCCTTGCATGTTAAATTGGCCGAATTCAGTCGATGATAAACCTTTTCCTTCGGTTGTCCACGTAACACTCGTGATTTTTCCAGTGTCATCTTTTTGAACTTCGTATGTCCAGCCTGGTTTAGGCTCAAAGCGAGTAATATTCACTTCTTCAGGGAATTTCACTTGGACTTTCGTCGTTTGCACCTCTTCACTTTCGGATGGAACACGGACAGTAAATACTTCATATTTCCCTTGTGATGTTTCCTGTGGCTGAACGTTTACATGCGCGCTTGCCACTCCAACAAAAAGTGTGATAGCACCAATCATGGAAATGGTGAATGTTAAAAATTTTTTCATTTTAAAATCTCCTATATTTTCAATTTAATAAACAATGAAATCCTTATGGAATACCTGCTCATTGTCGTCTGAATCTACTATTCTAAGCTCGGCAGTCCAATTTCCTTCCAACGGCAGATAGGTACCATTGATCTTGTATTGAACATTCGTGGACTGGTCAATTTCGGTAAAAGGCACTTGAATCGGTTCGATTTCCGTGTTGTCTTTATAGATTAGGAATAGCTCGATCCGTTTAATCTCAATTTCTTCTTGATGCGAATTTGCTGTGACTTTGAAATGATTGTACCCAGGTGTCTTGGGTGAGATCGACGTTGTAAATTCAATGGAACGATCTTGATTTTTCCATTCCAAAGGTTCGTTTTCCGGGAGTGGATTCAAGTGTGTTAAGACACCAACAATTCCTAAGATGATGATCATCAAACTAAAATCGATTTTGACCAAGCTGGCGATCGGATCTTCTTTTTTCTTTTTCATCGTATTGCGTAAAAGTGCGCCAATGACGAATACAAGCAGAACTAAGGCGATTTTAACCAAAAGCAATTTTCCCCATTGTGCATGGAGCAGAAAATTCAGCTGCGGCAAGAAGATTAAAGTGTAAGCTGCTCCCGTTACAATCAGGATCAGCATGCTGATTAAGGCAATTTGCGAAAAGAATGGAAGGAATTGTCTAATGTGTTCCCTCTGCTTTTTCCAGTAGGTTAGAATATACAGCAGGCCACCTGCCCATATGGCGGCTGCAAGTAAATGGACGACATCCAATTCAAGTGACATGGAGCGGATTTCCGGTTCAAAGGCTGCAGCATGTCCGTTAAAACTCTTTGCCGCCAGCATCATCAATACCCACACTAAATCAAGCGCTTTGAAACGAAGCAAGATTGGAAAACCTAACAGAGATAAAAGCACAGTAACGACCAAAGAGATCCCTACTGTTGTGCCTGTTAAAATCGAACCGATTTCAGTCAGTGTCCAGTGATCAAGTAATTCTGACAATTGTACGAATCCCAATCCAACTGTGGTTATGAACAGCGCCATTTGTAAATGAAGGGCCCTCTGTCTGAAGGTGGTCTTGATTTCTTCCTTTTCTAAACTATGTATGGTCCCCCATACAATCCAGCCAGTCGTCAGGATTAATGCCATGTAAAAAAGAATTCTCACCAACGACGTAAAAATATTAACCGCAGCTGAACTCTTTTGTTTTTCTAAAACAAGTTGGTTTATATCTCTTTTTAAAACCGTTTCTTGCCCTATAGAAACGACATAAGAACTCTTAACCGGATGACTATCCGCTGATATTACACTATAGGATATGACATAATTTCCGTCAGGCAGGTCAGGCAAAGATTGTTTTATCGATTTTTGATCTTTACTCATCTCCGGTTTTTGCTTGCCGACTCTTTCCCCATTTTCATTAAAAACCTTAATCGAATAGAGTTCGTTTTCCAGTCTTTCATCGAAGGTCAGAACAATATTTCTTGGAGGATCTTTTAATTCACTATCCGGGGAAGGCTCAGCCATCTTTAGCGACGCATGGGCAAAAACTTCTTGCGGCACCATGAAAATGAAAAATAGAGAACATATAATGAAAAGATTTCTTAGGGCGCTTCGCTTGCTAACGATAAATATCACCTACCTTTTGCAAAAATCCACATACCCTAGAGTGTATCATTTATAGCTTTGAAGAATCAATTAAACATTTATGGCAAAATCAGGCCCGCGCTAATTTTACTGGTCCTGTAGGGGAATAAACTTCCATAGTACCACCGATTATTTTATTAAAATATCATATTGAAATAAGCAATAATCTGGTGTTATAATGTGATAGCGTGATAATATGCTAATATGGTAACGTACTAAAGGATTCTATAAAATTAATAAAAGGTGGTCATCATAGATGAAACGTTTTGCGACGATGCTTATTTTAATAGCATCAATATTGGCGATTTTTACAGGCTGCTCGAATTCTTCTGAAAAAGAGAACAGCGAGGACAAAGCACTTGTAATCGGAATCGATGATAAATTTGCTCCAATGGGATTCCGCGATAAAGATAACGAGATTGTCGGTTTTGATATTGACTATGCTCGTGCTGCAGCAGAAAAAATGGGGAAAGAAGTGAAATTCCAGCCAATCGACTGGCAGACAAAAGAAGCTGAGCTTAGCAGCGGCAGGATTGATTTGATTTGGAACGGGTACACTATCACAGATGAGCGTAAGAAGAAGGTGCTTTTCACAAAGCCTTATTTGAAAAACGCACAGGTCGTTGTGACACTTGCTGATTCAAAGCTTGCTAAACTGGATGATTTAGAAGGCAAGGTTGTCGGCTTGCAATCTCTTTCTTCCGCTTCAGACGCGCTTGACGCTTCTCCTGTAAAAGAAAAGGTTAAAACTGTTACTGAGTTCTCTGACAATGTACAAGCTCTATCAGATTTGAAGAGCGGCAGAATTGATGCAGTGATCATTGATGAAATTGTTATCAACTATTACATGACGAAAGAGAAGGAATCTTTCAAGGTTCTTGATGAATCACTAGCTCCTGAAGAATATGGTATTGGCGTTAAAAAAGGCAACGAAGAATTACTTGAAAAGCTGCAAAAAGCTCTTGATGATATGAATGAAGATGGAACAGCAGCTAAAATCTCAGAAAAATGGTTTGGTGAAGATAAAGTATTGAAGTAAATATAAGGCAAAGCAGGGTTTCCATCCGGAAGCCTGTTTTGCTTTTGGAGGAATCTTTCTATGTCTTTTGATTACATTACATCCATAATTGGGCCAATGCTTGAAGGGGCGCAGATGACCATTCTGCTTTTCGTGATCGCGATTGTGTTATCGATTCCGCTCGGATTCCTTCTGACACTTGCTGTTAAAAGCGACTTAAAGCCTTTATCGTGGCTGGCTCAAGCCTATATATACGTGATGAGGGGAACCCCTCTGTTATTGCAATTATTATTCATTACCTTTGGGCTTCCGATGATTCCTGTTATTGGTGAATATTTTGTTCTCGACCGATTTGTCGCTGCCAGCCTAGGTTTTGTCCTGAACTATGCTGCTTACTTTGCGGAGATTTTCCGCGGCGGGCTTCTTGCCATTGATAAAGGACAATACGAGGCATCCAAAGTGCTTGGTTTGAGTAAATGGCAGACAACGACGAAAATCATTTTACCGCAAATGTTCCGGGTAGCACTTCCGGCCGTGGCGAATGAATCCGTGACCCTGGTGAAAGACACAGCCTTGCTTTACGCAGTGGCCGTGCCGGAATTGCTGCACTTTGCGCAAACTGCCGTAAACCGCGATTTCACGATCGTGCCGTTTTTCGTCGCAGGTTTGATTTACCTGATCATGACGCTTGTTTTAACATTAGTCTTTAAATGGATTGAAAGACGTTTCAAATTTGAATAAGAAGGATTGGTTAAGATGGCAATCATAGAAGTATCCAACCTTAAGAAGTCATTTGGGACGCTCGAAGTCCTGAAAAATATAACGTTTAATGTAGAAAAAAATGAAGTGGTAGCCGTCATCGGGCCTTCCGGTTCGGGGAAGAGTACGATGCTCCGCAGCCTGGTGCACCTTGAGGAAATAAACGGTGGAAGCATCAAGGTGTCGGATGAGTACTTGGTTAACGATGGCCAGTACGCGAAGCCGCAGGATTTGAAGAGAATCACCTCCAAAATGGGGATGGTCTTCCAGCACTTCAATCTGTTCCCGCATTTGACTGTCAAAGAAAATCTGGAGCTGCCACCTCGCCTGGTCAAGAAAGAGCAAGCAGCAGTTATCCAGGGTCGCAGTGCTGATTTATTAAATAAAATCGGGCTGACGAATTGGGCAGGTGCCTATCCTGCTAATTTGTCAGGCGGTCAAAAGCAGCGAGTGGCCATCGCAAGAGCGCTAATGATGAATCCCGAAATCCTGTTGTTTGATGAGCCAACGTCCGCGTTGGATCCCGAACTGACAGGAGAAGTACTGCAGGTCATGAAGGACTTGGCAGAAGAGCAAATGACAATGGTCGTCGTCACCCACGAAATGGGCTTCGCCAGAGAAGTCGCCGACCGAGTAGTATTCATGGACAACGGCGAAATCATCGAATCCGGCCACCCATCAGAACTATTCACAAACCCACAGAACGAACGAACGAAAGCCTTTTTAAATAAAAGTTATAAGTAGAACTAAGAGCTTAATCCCTATTCGGTTTAAGCTCTTTTTTTGGTACATGGGGACGGTTCTCGTGTTTCATACGCAATGTTGTGTGAACAGAAGAACCGTCCCCATGTTCAAAACTTAGTGATTGACTTATATTGAGTGTGATGATAAATTAATCTCATTGGAAAACTCGGAATTAATTATTCTTTTTCCGAATTGCTGATAAAAAGGCGATATTTGTGGGAAATTAACTACAAATTACTGAAGACCATTTAGGAGGATGTTAAATGAAGAAATTATCATTTCTTTTAGTGTTGATATTGTCGGCTGTTCTGCTGGTTACAGGCTGCGGCGGCCAGGAGAGCAAGGAGGATGATGTTCCTCAAGGGAAGGATTCATCTGAAAAGGAAAATGCTGTTCTTGCAAAGGTTGAAAAAGAAGGAAAGCTTCTTGTTGGGACAGAGGGCACATACCCGCCGTTCACTTTCCATGATGAGAGCGGAGAACTGACAGGCTTTGATGTGGAAATTGCGAAGGAAGTAGCCAAGAGACTTGGTGTTGAAGCTGAGTTCAAGGAAACTCAATGGGATGCGATGTTTGCCGGCCTTGATGCGAAGCGTTTTGATATGATTGCCAACCAGGTTGGGATCAAGCCTGAGCGTGAAGAAAAGTACGCGTTCTCTAACCCGTATATCACGTCTACAGGAGTTTTGATCGCTCACGAGGACAATACTGAAATCAAAGGTTTTGAAGATTTGAAAGGGAAAAAGGCTGCACAGTCCATGACGAGCAACTATGCGACTATGGCCAAGGAGAATGGGGCAGAAATCGTTGGGGTTGAAGGCTTCAACCAGGCGATTGAGTTGATTATGTCTAAGCGTGCCGATGTCACGATCAATGACAACCTTTCTTTCCTTGATTTTAAAAAGGCAAAGCCAGATGCAAAGGTTAAAATTGTTGCAGAGAGCGAGGATGCTTCAAAGAGCGGCTTGATGTTCAGGAAAGACAGCGAGACACTTGTTGAAGCTGTAAATGGCGCGCTTGCTGATATGATCTCTGACGGTACGTATGACAAAATCTCCAAGAAGTGGTTTGGTGAAAATGTACTTGAATAATATCTTTGCCGACCCGGAAAAACTGGCGAGGCTGACGGAAATTGCCCAAAATTCATTGGTCCCCCTTTTACAGGGGGCTATTTTTTACACAATCCCGTTAACGCTTATTTCTTTTATATGCGGTTTGGGATTGGCTATTCTGACGGCGCTTGCCCGAATATCTGATGTAAAAATACTGCAGGTCATCGCTAGGGTGTACGTATCAGCCATCCGCGGAACGCCTTTGCTTGTGCAATTATTCATCCTGTTTTACGGATTGCCCACCATCGGCATCGTTATCGATCCATGGCCATCCGCAATCATCGGCTTCAGCCTGAATGTTGGTGCGTATGCCTCTGAAATCATCAGAGCCGCAATCCTTTCTATTCCTAAAGGACAGTGGGAAGCGGGCTATTCAATCGGCATGAGCAGCAGGCAGGTGCTGAGAAGAATTATTTTCCCGCAGGCAACAAGGGTGTCAATCCCGCCATTATCGAATACGTTTATTAGCCTTGTAAAAGATACATCCCTTGCATCGATGATTCTTTTAACAGAAATGTTCCGGCGGGCCCAGGAAATCGCTACGACTAATTATGAATTCCTTCTTCTCTACACGGAAGCAGCGCTCATTTACTGGGTGATCTGTTTCATCCTTTCAATCGCTCAGGGAAGAATGGAAACTAGACTTGACCGATATGTATCACGATAGATTGAAAGGAAAGGAGGATCTTCATGATTTCTATTAAAGGGTTAAAAAAATCATTCGACGAGCTGGAAGTTTTAAAAGGAATTGACCTGGACATCGATAAAGGAAAGGTCGTCGTCATTATCGGACCATCCGGTTCTGGTAAAACCACGTTCCTGCGCTGCCTGAATGTCCTTGAGACACCTACAGAAGGTGTCATCACGATAGGCGGGCAGGAAATGGATTTTTCCGAAAAGGTTGCGCCAAAAGCTGTTTCCTCCTTCCGCCGGCTGACCGGGATGGTTTTTCAGGGCTATAATCTGTTTCCACATATGACGGCGCTGGAAAATGTAATGGAAGGTCCGTCCACGGTAAAAAAAGAACCGAAAGATAAGGTACGGAAGAATGCCGAATACTTCCTGGAAAAAGTCGGACTCTCCGACAAGCTGGACTATTATCCGTTCCAGCTATCAGGAGGCCAGCAACAGCGTGTCGGGATTGCCAGAGCGCTTGCGATGGAACCGGAGGTCATGCTGTTCGACGAGCCAACATCCGCATTGGATCCAGAATTGATCGGAGAAGTTTTAAAGGTTATGAAGGATCTCGCCAACGAGGGCATGACCATGGTCGTCGTGACCCATGAAATGCGATTTGCCCAGGAAGCCGCCGATGAAGTCATCTTCATGGACGGCGGCGTCATCGTCGAACGTGGAAAACCCGAAGATATCTTCACCAATCCAAAGGCCGAACGGACAAAACAATTCCTGCGCATGATTCAATAATAAATTGAACAAAGGTCCTCAATCGAGGGCCTTTTGTTGTTTCGTAAAGTAAAGCGGTGAAGCGGTGGGGGTCAGACCCCCAATAAGGTAAAGCGGTGAAGCAG
>NZ_JBALSS010000006.1:327457-382520 GCF_036967045.1 Bacillus sp. JJ1609
GTAAAGCGGTGAAGCGGTGGGGGTCAGACCCCCAATGAAGCAATGCGGTGAAGTAGTGAGGGTCAGACCCCCAGTAAGGCAGCGCGGTAATGCAATGGGGTTTCATCTGTATGGCATTGACATGAAGTGCTCCTATAAGGAGTATTGGAGCACGAAATTAGTTTCTTTCTCAGTATTTTTGGAACGCGAGAACCGTCCCCATGTTCACATGTTTCATTTGAAAAACTGTTACCATCTTTTAAACGTTTGTTAACCATTTCGTAACTTGTTATGGCAGCTATGGAACTAAAATAAGGTCATAAGGAACAGATTACAGAAATGAAAGGTGGAAGAAGGATGGTTTCAACAGTGAGGATTTCGAGATGGATGGTTATTGGCTTGAGTTTGTTGGCATTACTGGCGGCCATGTTCGCGCCGATGACAAACAAAGCGGAAGCAAGTGTTTCATGGGGGCAAGAGGTGACCGAGGTTGCTAAAAGGTATATGGGTGTGAAGTACAAAACAGCCGGCACAACACCTAAGGGCTTCGATGCATCAGGATTCACCCAGTTCGTGTTCGATCAATCAGCCGCTGACATCAAATTGCCTCGCACGTCAAAAGAACAATATAAAGCAGGTAAAGCAGTCAATAAAAAAGACATCAAAGAAGGCGACCTGGTTTTCTTCAACACAAACGGCAAAGGCGTTTCCTTTGTAGGAATCGCACTCAGCAAAGACAAATTCATCGCCGTCACCCTGTCAAAAGGAGTATCCATCAACTCCATGAACACAACATATTGGAAAGACCGCTACGTCGGCGCCAGAAGAGTATTGAAATAATAAGAAAGGAAACATGGGGACGGTTCTCATGTTTCCTTTTTGTTTTTAGTGAAACGCAAGAACCGTCCCCATGTTTCATAGGTTAGATAGGATAAGGTGAAAACGAGAAATGCGTCGATGATGTTCAGCAATAGGTTATGGGAGCTTTGGTCGAGTCCTAATTTTTTGAACATAATGTCGTTCAGATCGATGAAGAAAACATGGATTGCATAGATTCCGAGGGCGTTGCCGCCGATTTTCGTGATGAATAATCCTTTTCCAAGCCGCGGGCTGCTTAATGCGAATGAAAACAGAAAAATGGTCAGGAAAATCGTTGATAAAAAGTATTCTCCATGCTTAGCTTCTAACGTTTTTTCCAGTGTATACCCCTCAACGAATTGCAGGGCAGAGAAGCAGCAAAACAAATAGAAGTATGTCCGCTTTTTCATAGGCCGGATGTTTGGCTTAGCAAAGGCAAACCAGAATCCTGCTGTTGTATAAAACAAGCTTATATATAAGGCGGCCCGGGTCGTGCTTACTGGCAAAGGATCGAAGATGGAATAAGATTGTCCAAACAGTCCCAAAAGATTTAGGCAGAATCCAATAACCAGCAGAAGCTTTATTTTTTTCAGCCTGTAAAAGAAGTATAAAATGACGGTACTCCATACCAGCGAAATCACAAACCACAATTGATAGCCGCTTGTTCCTTGCCCGTAATAAAAGAGGTTGAGAGGCGTCAATCCCTCCATATATCTGGCCAGTTTTTCCGAAACATTCCCCGGACTGAACAAAATCTTTATGACATCATAAGCCATATAAAAAACAAGCCAGGTCACATATATTTTCAGGATTTTAATGATGTATTTTTTAAAATAAGCCAACGATTTTGGATTATTGATCACTTTAAGCCCGAACAAATAACCGGAAGCAGCAAAGAAAAAAGGCACGGCAAACCTGGCGAAATTATCGAGAATGAAGTATCCAAGCTGATTGTCGCTTGGGAATGTGTGGATGACCACGACAGCAAGGATGGCAAAGAATTTAATAAAATCGATTGCGTAATTTCTTTCCATATATGTTTCCTCTAATCCCATTCATAGTTAGTGCTGATATTATCTCCTAAATGGGCAGGCATTATTTTCAGCGTGGAATATCAAATAGGATATTAGTCTGTGCTATACATATTAGGAGGTCATAAGGTGAAGTCAAATAAGCAGAAGCAAGACAATGCGAAAAACAGCAAGGAACAAACTCAAATGATAAAGCCATATGATTTACAAAACAAAGATCATCAGGCAGACTATGACGATTCTACAGATTTAAAATAAAAAGAGGAGAAACGCGTAAAAGCCGTTTTTCCTCTTTTATAACTAAATTGTTTTCCGTAAAACAAGCGCCTCTTTCCGCTCTCTCCCCCGATAAACAAACAATCCGCCATAAAGCAGCAATGTCCCCATCATCAAGATGATTCCAATATACACACTCATCATGCTCGGAACCAGGAATGCGCCGACGATGATAGTGGAGCGGGCAATCAGGTCTGCTCCGTTAAAGCTGATACCGGAGAATGCGGAATAAGAACCGCGTTTATCATCCGGCATCATGTTCGCTTTTTCAGCATTGGCGATCGGAGAGTATACGAGCTCGCCGATGGTTGCGACCAGGTTGAATAATAGCAATGCGTACCAGACATTCGCAGAAGTAACGACTGTGTATCCGATGCTGTATAGGATCAGCCCCATCAGCAGCATTTTTTTCTTATCGAACTTGTCCGTGATTTTCGTGACGATAAAAGTGAACAAGACAACGAGGAGCATGTTTTGTATGTTCAATATACTGAGCATCCTCACACCTGATACTTCAAACCCGCCTAAAAAAAGAGGGCGAAACTCATCGGCTAATCGAACACCGATATAACTGTTCAGTGAAAATTCGGCTGCGTAAATGCACATTCCGCCAACGACCGCCATGACGAATGGCTTATCCTGAAGTGCCACCTTATAGTTCGCCAGCAAATCGATAAAGATATTTTGATGCTTTTGCTGTAATTGCGGGACAACTGAATCCTGAAGCCAGATCGCATAGGCAAATGGCAGACCAGCAGATGCAATCGTCAGCGCCGTAAATAATGCGAGCTGATGGTAGGTGTAGAATAAACCCCCGAGCGCAGCCCCGATTGCCAATGATAAATTCGTGAACCAATAATCCAATGCGTAGATGGCTTTGCGGTTCTCAGCTGTAGTTGAATCGACAATGATTGCCTGCATTGCAGGGCGGCCTAGGCTGCTGGTGGCCATGAAAACGATATAAGCGGCAGCGAACAACAGGATCAATTTTTGCTCAGGAATTAAGCTTACCGCCATCAATCCAAACATGAGCGCACTGCATGCGGATGTGATGAGCAAAATTCCTTTTCGGCGGAAACGATCAGACAGATAGCCCCCGATAAAATTCCCCAGGAATCCGACGAAGACGTTAAATCCCAGGAATAGCCCAGCCCAGACAGCGCCTTTATGCTGGGCGAAAAATAGTGCCATGAACGGCATTACTGCACTTGAAATCGCGCGATTAAAAAATGATGTAATTAAACGAACTTTTAGGTTTTGTGGGTAATCTTTCCACTTCATATTGCCAGCCCCTTTCTATATTTGTATATTAAAGGAGACGCATGCTGTTAAAAATGTCCTTTTTATATAAAAATGTCCACTTTTAAGGAGACTGGCGATGGATCATGATTTATTAACCTTATGGAACAGGGTAGAATCCGGAAATGTAAAAGTAGATGAGCTGGCTGAGCGATTGTTCCTCAGTTCGAAGCAAACACGAAGGAAGCTGAAGCAATGGGAGGAGACGGGATGGCTTACCTTTCAATCAGGGCGGGGAAGAGGCAATACTTCTTCGCTAAAATGGCTTCGGAATGTGGAACAGGAATTTGAGCAGGATTTTTTCAAAGCACTGGAAAAAGAACCAATTGAACACGTCAGCAAGCTGTTGTTGCAGGACTGGTCGGTGGAGACAAAGCAACGTCTGATGACGGCCTTTCAGTCGAAGCTGGGTTTTCACCAGGAAGGGCAGGACAGCCTGATCATTCCGAGGTTTTATCGATTCTTGACAGCCCATCCGCTAGAGGCAGCAGATGTTCATAGCGCGAATATCGTTGCCAATCTTTATAACCGGCTTTTAACCGTGAACGCTGATAACACTCTAACACCAGAGCTGGCTCATACATGGGAATTTTCGGAGACTTCCTTGCTGCTGTATTTGCGAAAGGATGTCGCTTTTCATGATGGATCCATCATGAAAGCAGAGGATGTCGTCCATTCATTGCAGAGGATGAAGGAAGATATTCACTATAAAAAGCTATGGGAACCGGTAACGAAGATTTCAACCCCCGGGCCGCTTATTGTCAAATTGGACTTCCCGGCGGGATGCACGTATATTCTCCAAATGCTGGGAGTGCTGGCGGCCAGTATTTTTAAAGATGTGAACGGGAAATTGCTGGGCACAGGCGGCTTTTATCTTGCTGAAAATAGCGTTGAGAAAACAGTGTTTTGTGCCTTTAAGCAATTTTTTGGCCACCGGCCGCTCCTTGATCGGGTTGAGTTTATCCAGATGCCGAAGGAATTCCAGGTCGTCTATCATGGCGGACAGGAAACTCACCAGGTAGAAACTTTTAAAGTAGAAAGTGATTCAGGCTTTGGGATTGTCATCATGAATCCATATCGCGAATCTGATATGGCGCGAAAAGAAGTCCGGGATTACGTGCATATGGTCATTGCCCGTCATCGCCATGAATTGAAGGATGTGAATCCGCGGATCAAGGGCAATAATGAAGGATGCTTAATTGGTCAATCCAGAACCTATACCATGCCTGAAATTCCAAAGCCATTCATCAGCAAACCGTTAAAAATCGGCTGGGTCAACTATTCGAATGACACCGCCCATTGGGTAAAAGAAAAACTTGAGCAGGCGGGTTTCACCGTCGAGATGGAGGAAGTCCCATTTAAGGATTCCATTTATGATCCCGAACGACGTTTGAATAACGACTTGTTCATCCATGGAGAAATGTTTGAACTGAACCAGTGCTTTTCCTATTTCTTCTTCCTGGTAAATCGTTTCTCGCCGCTTAATTTCCTGGCTGAAAGAGATGAGTATCTAAAGGAGCGGCTTGAGACTTACGAAAATCTTCCATTTAAAAATTGGAACGAAAATCATCTGAAGATAGAGCAATATTTGCGCGACGAATCATTATGCATACCGCTGTACTATGTAAAAAGGCAGATCCCCTTTTCAATCAACCTCATGAACGTAGAAATCAAGCACTTTGGTTACGTCGATTTAACCAGGCTTTGGGTGAAACACGGGGACGGTTCTCACGTTCTTGAAACGTGAGAACCGTCCCCATGATCCAGAAGGTATTTTCTGTCATTACCTCGAAATATAGAAATGCAGTAAATTTGTATTTGGGGGATATATATATGTACTTAGAAACAAATAGGTTATTGATTCGCAAATTTGAATTGGGTGATTTACGAGCTGTTTTGGAATATACATCAGATATTCATGTAATGAGATATATACCAGAAGGTGTTTTTGCTGAAGAGGATGCGACAAAATTTCTAAATGAAAATATGGGGGATCACGCACAGAAATTTGCTGTTGCTTTAAAAGATGAAAATATTCTTATTGGACACATCGCATTTCATAAATATTTTGGCGAACATACTTATGAGATTGGCTGGGTTTTTAATCCTAAATATTATAATCGGGGATACGCTTCTGAAGCGGCACACTCTACATTGAAATACGGCTTTGAGGAATTAAAGCTTCATAGAATTATGGCAACCTGCCAGCCGGAAAATACAGCTTCTTATCGTGTGATGGAGAAGATCGGAATGAGGAGAGAAGGTTATTTTAAAAAGTGTATACCGCAGGGGAATGATTGGTGGGATGAGTATTATTACGCCATTTTAGAAGAAGAGTGGAATTTCCAGGAATGATGCGATGCTTCCGTGACGAAGGATCGCTTTTTTCATATTAAACAAAGGAGGACCCATGGTGACAAAAAAGAAGCTGGTTTTATCATCACTATTCGTCATTTTCTTCATCATTCTTTTCACGATCATTTGGGTATACAATGCCAAAATGATAGATGGTCCTTTTACGAGATTAACGATTGCAAAAATGGGAGAAACAACGGATGTAATAACCGATATCGCCGAGATTAACAAAATCGTACACCGCATAAATAATAGCCCGAGAACACTCAACCCTAACAATGGATTTCGGTATGATTATATGTCTCGCGGTACTTTAACTTTTGAAAATGATGAGGAAAAAGTTGAGGTGGAGTTCGTACTTCCAAAAGGAAACATCCTGACAAAATATTGGGAGATTGAAACAGAATTTGAGTTTGAAAAATGACCAGCAGTCATTTTACATTACAAAGCTTCGCTCCGCCTTCTTCTTGATCATCTTCAACAGCTTCACGACCAGGAGTCATTAGGTTGAACTTGCGGATCGCGAAACGGAATCGGATGAGTAACCGCCATTCATTGCCTATTCGAGCAGGTTCAAATAGGCACTGGACGCTTCTTCCAGTGCCTCACTCAACCCCAGCCATTGAAAAGAGGTAATCCTTACACATACAATCCCTTCGTATAAAGCTCCGTGACATTTTCAGCAATCTCCTCGATTTCAAAAGGATAATCCTCATTCTCTACCAGTTCCCACAAATACATTTCATTGATCGAAAACCAGCTCCTGGCCACCAGCTCGATGTTTAGATTGCTTTTTGCCAGGCCCTTGTCCTGAACATGTGAAATATCTTTTGAGATTCGTTCGATGAATTTCTTTTGGATCAGTTTCCATTTTTGCTTGGCTGTTTCTGATCGGCCCATTGCTTCATGGAACACTCGTAAAATGGAGCGCTCTTGTTCTGCGAGGCGTAAAAATTCACTTACCTGGTATTGAATCCGTGTTTGGGCATCCAGCAAATTCGCCGGCTCATACTCTAGTTCAGCAATTGTGAAAAATCGGTCCATTACATCTTCCATCAAGGCAATCAAAATTTCATCTTTGCCTTTGAAATGGGTGTAGGCAGAACCATAGCCGATCTCAGCTCGGGTAATGATTTGCTTGATAGTTGTTTTTTCAAAACCGTTCTCGATAAAAATATCGATTGCAGAAGAGAGGATTTTTTCTTTTGTTTCGATGGATCGTAAAAGTCTGCCGTCCAATTGTTCTGACATTAAATCACCTATTTTCAGAAAATTTATAATACTTTTATGAGATAATATTGACATGATGTCAATATTCCGGTTACTATATTGAGTATCCTAGCGGAAAGGATTTGAAACAATTTATGAAAACGGATACATCAGTTCTTTTATCAAAAGAGTACGCACAGCAATTGGATCAGGAAAATCCTCTCCAAAGATTTCGAGATGAATTTTACTTACAAGAAGGGACCCTCTATATGGACGGGAATTCCCTTGGAGTGCTTTCAAAGCGTGCGGAAAAATCGCTATTAAACTCTTTAGAAGATTGGAAGAATCATGGCATTGATGGATGGATGTCCGGCAATCAGCCCTGGTTCGATTTTTCCGAAAAACTTGGGGCACTTAGTGCTCCGCTAGTCGGTGCCAAAGCAGAAGAAGTGATTGTGACTGGCTCGATCACGACGAATATCCATCAGGTTCTGGCTACTTTTTACAAACCAAAAGGTAACAGAACGAAGATTCTCGCCGATGAGCTTAACTTTCCATCCGATATTTATGCGATAAAAGCACAATTGGAGCTGCATGGGCTCGAACCGGATGGGCACTTGATCCAAGTAAAGAGCAGGGATGGACGCACGATTTCTGAAGATGACGTCATTGCGGCCATGACGGAAGAGGTGGCGCTTGTCTGGCTCCCATCTGTATTATACCGCAGCGGCCAGCTGCTGGATATGAAGCGTTTAGCAGAAGAGGCGCATAAAAGAGGGATATTAATAGGTTTTGACCTTGCACATTCGATTGGCGCCATCCCTCATTACTTGCATGATTGGGAAGTGGATTTTGCTGTCTGGTGCAACTATAAATACTTGAATAGCGGACCTGGCGGAGTCGGCGGAATGTTTGTCCATGAAAAGAATCTCGGGATGGCTCCAGGTCTGGCAGGCTGGTTCAGCTCTAAAAAAGAAAAGCAGTTTGATATGGAGCATACGTTAGAGCACGCAGACACGGCCGGTGCCTACCAGATTGGCACCCCACATGTGATGAGCATTGCCCCGCTTTTAGGCTCGCTGGAAATGTTTCAGGAAGCAGGTATTGCTAGGGTCAGAGAAACGTCTTTGAAAATGACGGAATACATGATGAAGCTGATTGATCATGAAATTGCCGAATTTGGTTTTGAGCTTGGTAATCCTAGAGAGGATGAAGCTCGCGGCGGTCATATTTGCCTGGAGCATGATGAGGCGGCACGTATTTCCAAGGCGCTTAAAGAAAACAAGATCATCCCTGATTTCCGTGCGCCAAATGTGATCCGCCTGGCACCAATCGCCCTGTACACAACCTATGAAGAGATTTGGAATACAGTTCAAATTCTAAAGAAAATCATGGTGAATGAAGAATACAAGAAATTTGAGAATACTAGAAACGTAGTGGCTTAGGTTGGTAAAAATGGAGCGGCATCCTTCATCAAGACTCACATCATCCATCAAATTCCCCCCAATAGGGTGAAGATAAAATACATAGGAGGATGTATATGAAGCAAAAAGGAAGCTTTCAACAAATTGTTGATCGTGAAAAAGGTCTTAACAAAGGTTTGACCACCGGGCAGATCTCGATGATTGCCATCGGCGGCGCAATTGGTACCGGACTGTTTTTAGGCAGCGGCTTTGCGATTGGCCAGGCTGGCCCAAGTGTCATTATCAGCTATGCAATTGGTGCACTCATTTCTCTTTTACTCATGGGCTGCCTTGCTGAAATGACGGTCGCCCATCCTACATCCGGCTCCTTTGGTGCGTTTGCTGAACACTATATCAGTCCTTGGGCGGGATATGTTGTTCGATTTACGTATTGGGCCTGTGTTGTGGCAGCTGTGGGGACGGAAGTAACTGCTGTTGCTGTGTATATGTCCTACTGGTTCCCAGATGTGTCAGGTCTTGTCTGGATCCTTGTTTTTTCAGCAATTTTGATTTATGTAAATGCAACGAGCGTTAACATGTTCGGAACAGTAGAATACTGGTTCTCCATGATTAAAATTGTGGCGATTGTTGGGTTCCTTCTCATCGGAAGCTATGTCGTTTTTGGCGGCAGCAATCCGGAAATCGGCTTCCAAAACTTCACGAACGACGGCGGCTTTTTGCCGAATGGCTGGTCTGGAATGTGGGTTGCGGTCGTCATCGCACTCTTTAGTTACTTAAGCATTGAAATGATTGCCTTAACGGCTGGTGAAGCGAAAGATCCGCAAACCGCTGTTCCGAAGGCTTTAAAAGCAACTGTGTACCGTTTGATCCTTTTCTATATTTTGACGTTAACATTGATGCTGGCGATTGTCCCTTGGGCAAGTGCCGGTATCGAGAAGAGTCCATTCGTCGTCGTCATGGAAATGATGAACATCCCTGGAGCAGCTGGAATCATGAACTTTATCGTCCTTGTTGCTGCGTTATCGGCAATGAACAGCCAACTGTACGGTACAACAAGGATGATGTTCTCGCTTTCAAGAGCGGGCTATGCACCAGAAAGCTTCGGAAAGCTGAATAAAAAGAATGTTCCTGTGAACTCATTGTTGCTCTCAACGCTTGGTATTGCGCTGGCAACGATCATTCACATCATCGCTCCAAAATCATCCTACCTTTTGATGATGGGAATCGCGATGTTCGGCGCCATGTTCACATGGTTCATGATTTTCGTGACACACCTGTACTTCCGCAAAAAATACGACGGACCAAAATTGTCAGTCCGCATGTGGGGCTACCCATACTTAACGATTTTAGGAGCAGTCCTAATGGTCAGCCTGATCATCACAACATGGTTCGTGTCCTTCTTCAAAACAACCATGATGGTCGGAATCCCATGGCTCATCCTCCTATCAATTGCTTATTATATGCATCAAAAGAAAAACAACAAAATACCAGTAGATATTATTGATAGTAAAGCGTGAACATGGGGACGGTTCTTGTGTATCGATTTTTAAGGGAAAATGATATAAGGTTTTATTGAGTCAGCTAAACAAATACGAAATTTTCATTGAAATCACTCTGTCCGGGTGGTTTTTTTTGTTTGAAACTTTTATAGTTTGCTAAACGTTAATATATTCATCCGAGTTTAAAAGGAGAAAATACATGAAGAATTTTTTAAAGGTGATTGTAGCCGTAATTTTAGGTTTGCTGTTTTCGGGTGGGATAGACCTGGATGATCTGAAATTCAAAAGGAATATTCGTAAGCTGAAAAAGGAAAAGTGGTTTAAGGAACTTTGTGCTGATGGACGATATTTTGAGAGTATTTATCAGAATGAAGAATTAAAAGACTATTTAACGGGAGAACGGATTGTAGAAAAAATCTTACATAATAAAGAAGAAAAAGAGAGTTTTATAAGCTTTATTTCGATGAAGTATTAATTTTCTGGGTGGCCGGAACTGAGAAAATTTTCCTTTTAGGAAAAATAAAAACGATTTTCGGTATGTTTGGAGATTTAAGTGAAAAGTTTTTTAGAGAAACCTATATGGAATCTGGCACGGCGATCATCCTTGATTGGGAAATTTTCAAATTAAACAATTCTTAACATTCCGTCAACATTTGTGTGCTAATTTAGTTAGGAATACACCAATAAGGAGTGAAAGCATGATTCGTCGAAGATTTTCTATTTTTGCATTAGTAGCTATGCTTGTAGCATCGTCTTTGGACTTTTTTACACCTTTTGCTTCAGCTGAAAATGCGCTGGATCCGGCACCGCAGCTGCAACCGGTCGGGACTGCGAATGGAAAAAGGATTTTGTTTGATAATACTCACGGACAAACGGCTGGAGCCGCGGACTGGGTATTGGATGGGGGATTCTCTGATTTTGCCAACGCTTTAGCGAATGAGGGCTATTATGCAAAAGAACTGAGGAAAACTACACCGATTACGTTTCAAGATTTGCAGGACTACGATGTATTTGTAATTGGAGAAGCGAATGTGCCTTATAAGGTGACTGAACAGAATGCGATGCTACAATATGTTCAAAATGGCGGAAGTATCTTTTTCATTGGCGACCATTACAATGCTGACCGCAATAAGAATCGCTGGGATGCTTCGGAGGTATTTAACGGCTACCGCCGTGGTGCCTATTCTGATCCTGCCAAAGGGATGGGAACGGAGGAAGCTTCATCTGCAGCGATGCAGGGGGTAACTGGATCGGACTGGCTTTCAACTAACTTCGGAATCCGTTTCCGCTACAATGCGATTGGCGATGTCACAGCGAATGATATTTTGGCGCCAAGCCAGGCGTTCGGAATTACGAGCGGAGTATCCACAGTGGCCATGCATGCAGGATCCACATTAGCCATTACTGATCCAAACAAGGCAAAGGGGATTGTTTACCTGCCTCCAACAACGGCAGCCTGGGGTAATGCGGTCGACCAGGGTGTGTATAATGGTGGCGGAAGAGCGGAAGGCCCTTACGTAGCTGTTTCCAAAGTCGGTGCAGGGAAGGCGGCGTTTATTGGCGATTCGTCTCCAGTTGAAGATGCCACTCCTAAATATCTCCGTGAGGAAACGGGCGGCAAGAAGACTACTTATGATGGTTTTAAAGAGCAAAATGATGGCACGCTGCTCGTGAATCTTGTGGATTGGCTGGCACAGCAGGAAAGCTATACATCCCTTGCACAAGTAAGTGGCTTGCAGCTCGACCAGCAAACGGCTTTACTGTCTATGGAGAATCCGCAAACCTCTACAGAACCCCAAGCAGAACCTTGGTCTGCTCCTGCTGCAGGTTATAAATGGTACGACCCTTCAACGTTTAAGGCTGGGTCATACGGCTATGGAGCAGATGGGTCTGGTGGCGGGGGGACTGCCACGTTGAATGAGAAATTCGAATCGGGCACCAAAACAGCCTATACATCAGGGAATGTTACATTATCAAGCGGATCCTGGTATTTTGATAATGCGCTGATCGGAAATTTAAGCACTGATAAGAAAAATGGCACCCAGTCCGCGCGTGTTCGAGCGAGCGGTGCCCTTACGATGAATTTCAACGTGAACGGGGCAACAAGCATCCAAATTTCACACGCCAATTTTGGCACAGACGCTGGAGCCAGATGGCAGCTGCAAATGTCAACGAATAGCGGTTCCACATGGACCAACGTAGGCAGCTTGAATGCAAGCACATCCAGCTTGCAGGTAAAAACGTTCACGTTGAGCCAGTCAACATCAGCCCGCTTCCGGATTGTTGTGTCCGGTACTTCAGGACACAGGCTTAACTTTGATGATATTGTGGTTAGCAATTAAAGAAATATATAATAGTAGATTAAAACAAAAAAGCTTGCAGAGGTGGCAGCCTCCTCTGCAAGCTTTTTGTTGTAACAAATGAGCCAGATCAAGCGAAGAATCATTTCACATTTTTTCAATATGATATCGAGCCAGAAAAAACCAGAAAGGGATTAATCACTTTTCTATGGGATTATTAGAACTCTTCAGAACATAAATGATAAATGCTGTTTAAGATGAGAAGGTGAGTCAGGCTATTTTCCCATGAACCCGTTACAGGCGAGCCAAATTCCGGATGAAACGAGAAAAGAATAAGTTTTCCTTCCCCCGCAGTTGCTTCGACTGCAGCTGCTTTGTCATTGAGGAACGAATTAAAACGCTCTTGTGATAATGGGTTGCTCCATTCAAGCGAATCAACAGCACATTGGTTTTCTGAAACTGACCAGTTTGGCTTATCGCTTCCAGATGCAAGGAATTCTTTGTAGGTAGCAAGGATTGTTATGTTGTCTGCGTCAATTGTTTCAATACCAGGTCCTTCCCAATAGATAACATCCATCGTGCTAGGGTCACCATAAGAAATTCCGTACAAGCTGGGGTGATCATGTACGTTTAGATTAATGCGCACAAACCCGGTTCCTGTTCTCCAATAATCGAGCCCTGTTGAGTCAGTGGCATTAATAATATTTAACCACATCCTAGATTGTGGTGTGCCGGGTTTTGCGGTTAAAGGAAGGTAGGCACCTGCGCAGGAAGCCAGGTATTTCCCGCCATTTAAAACATACCGGCGAATTTCTTCCATTCCTTTTTTTCCTAGTCCAGCATAATAGGATTCCCCGGCATCTGGACCACCCGGAACAATAAATAAATCAATGTTCTCCAATGCGCCTTGTCTAATTTGTTCATCAGATAGTTCTTCAAATTCAAGTTCGAATAAGTCCAAGACTGATTTGTATGGATCAAAGCAAAAAGCTGCGCTGTTCAAACCATTGTAAATTCCAATACGATTTGGAAGTGTTAATCTTTTAACTGAATGTAAATATTCTTCTTTCCAATCAGTAAAATCAACAGAGATATCTGTTGAAGGAGTAATATCAGTGTCCGCCAGAATGGTTCCGGCAGGGTAGATATGACCTTCAGGGAAATGGTTTGTTACTACTTCCAATTCATGTTTTGTTTGGTACACGTTGCAGCCATTTTTCAATAAACTATGAATCCATCTATAGGCTTTTATATGATTGGCTTGTCTGTTCGCGATTCCTAATCGTTCGAAGGAAAGTAGAAGCATATCCTAACCTCGTTTCTATGCAGAAATATCGTTTTGTGATTCTTCATCAGACATAAGGCGCTCTGCAATCCGTGAAACTAATGCAGGGTTTAAAGCGGTAATAATCACACCTAGAAGGATCCAGCCGATCACGATGTACGGGAAATAATTAAATGGAGCTGCTGGAATTGGGAAGACGTTGGAATACAAACTATAGCCTAAACCAATTACTGCTAGTGCAGGAAGAATAAGAATAGGGCCCTTCCAAATTTTATTCTTAACAAAATAACGCATGCCGCCTATTGTTGTGACTAAATAGGTTAACAAGAGAGATAGTACTCCGATGGTGCCTAAATATCCAAAAATCAATCCCCCATCAAGGCCAATACCTTTTAAAGGAAATAATGCGATTAGAGAAATGACCATGATCACACTTAATGCAATATAGGGGGAATGATATTTCTTATGGGTTGCCCCAACTTTTTGATGAATAAAACCGTCACGACCCATTGAAAAAAGCATTCTTGACCCTGCCGTGGCACTTGCCAACGCACAAGAGAAAGCAGATAAAAAAGCACCAAACATAATAGCAGCTGCGAATCCTCTCGACATATACATGTCAGCAAGATCAGCAAGTGGTGCAGATGATTTTGCGAAATTCCCGTTGCCTTCACTATCTAGACCAAATCCAATTGTAGTCGCGAAACTCACTACAATATAAAATAATCCTGTTAAAAATACAGCAGAGATAATGGCGATTGGGATGGCCTTTTTAGGATTTTTTGTTTCTTCACCTAAACTGGAAGCACCTTCAAACCCCGCGAAAGAAAGGAAGGCGAAGACAGTTGCTAATGCAATGGCAGGTATGGTGTTTTGGCCTGGTGAGAAAGGTTTTACAAAAGCTTCACTGCTGAAATCAGCCTTGCCAAAGATAACAAAAACAAGGATTAAAATAAATATGACTGAAATCCCTTCTAAAATTAAAAGTGCTCTTGTTCCGATTTTTACATCAGCAAATGCAAAGATCCAAATAAGGACTGAGCTGACAAGGGCGATAGGGAACCAGTCAATTTCTATATTTAAGAGAGAGAAAAAGCTTTCGGCGAATGCACCTACTTCAGCAATGGAAGCAATTGTAAACATAACGTAGGTTAGCAGCAGCGCCCAGCCTGATAAGAAACCCAATTTGGGTCCTAAGGATATTCCGGTAAAATAATATACAGAACCGCTATGTGAAAACTGTCTGTTAAATTGGATGAATGTGACTGCAACCAATCCGATCGTTATCATTGCTACCAGGAAAATAAGTGGGACCGATACTCCTGCTATACTTGCTGTCAGCGAGGTGTTCAAAGCCATCGCAGCCGTAGGAGCCATTATAGCAACTGATATTGCCATAGCTTCTACATAGGAGAGTTGATTTTTTTTGAGCTGACTCATAAAATTACACTTCCTTTCAATGTATTGAATTCGAAATTTTAAGAAAAATAAATCAGTCATAATAAAAAGCTTGCAGAAAGAAGGGGAGTCCTTCCTCTGCAGCTTTGTGTTTTTAAGCCATGGAGTCACCTTTAAAGACGATTGTTAATCCAAATCAAGCGAAGTATCTTTTCTAAATACTTTCAAGACAATCAGATAAACAATTCCAATTCCGAGCCATACGAATCCCAGCTGTTTTGATAGTGGGTCAAGAGAAATCCACACATAGCCGATGATGATGAACCCGATTAATGGGAGCACAAGGTGCTTGAAATAATCTTTACTCTTTTGCTTTTTAATAAAATAGATGACAACTGATGCATGCAGGAACAAAAATGCTGATAATGCACCGAAGTTTACGACGGATGCCAAGGCACCGATGTGTGAAGCAAATAATGCTGTTACAAGCAATGAGATTCCTGCAACTAGCAGGGTGCTCACATATGGCGTTTTAAATTTAGGGTGTACCTTTGACAGTACCTTTGGAAGCTTCCGATCGCGGGCCATACTGTAAAGAATGCGGGAGATCGCTGCCTGGGCTACTAAAGCATTTGCTATACCCCATGATATGGCAGTTGCTAATATCGTTGTCCATTTCAACCATGTACCACCAGCTATTTCGGCAATTTGATAGAAGGCAACATCAGCGTTTTCAAAGGATGTGAAATCAGGCCAGATCAATGCAGCTACCCAGGTTTGGATTATGAAGAGCAAGCCTACTACAAGCAATGAGAAGACAATTGCCTTACCAATTGCTTTGCTCCCGGCCTTTGATTCTTCTGCCAGTGTTGAAATGGCATCGAATCCTAAAAAGCTCAATACAGCAATCGAAACTGCACCCATTACCGTGCCCATACTAAATTGATCAGAATCATATAATGGCTTAAAAGTAAATTCTGCTCCGTTTACGCCTTTGGTGATCGCAAAAATTCCAACTGCTACAAATAAGACAAGTACAATGAGTTCCGCTACGACAATGATCTTATTTGCTTTAGCGGTAAACTCTATTCCCAGTACGTTTACTACTGTGTTGATTGCGATAAAAATTACAAGCCAAACGAAAAGGGGAATTTCAGGAACGATATCGTGCAATGCAGCAGCACTGACTAGGTAAAGAAGTGCAGGAACAAAAATATAATCCAAAAGAATGAGCCAGCCGGCGATAAACCCTACTGAATCATTGATACCGCGCTGAGCATACGCATATACCGAACCTGCAATTGGGAAAGCCTCCGACATCCTGGCATAGCTTAACGCGGTGAAAATCATACCAATCATCCCAATTAGGTAGGCTAATGCCACCATCCCATTCGATCCCTGAGCAACGGCCCCATAGATACCAAATGGAGCGATAGGAACCATAAAAATAAGCCCGTAAATGAGAAGATCCCAAAAGGTTAACGAACGCTTTAATTCTTGTTTATAACCCATATTGGTATGGGTTTGAGTTGCTTTTGAAAGTTCAGCCACAGATTATTCCACCCCTTTTCTAAAAAGTTCAATGTTGTAAGCTTCCAGGATAGATTTAGGAACAAAAAATCTTGCTGTCTTGAGTGGATCGACAATCTGGCTGATCTGGGCTTGGCCAGCTGCACTCATTAGCATCGTAAACTCTGCTAAAGATAAATCTGTCTGCGGCTGTAATAAATCGATCATCTCTTCTACAGCTACATTCGCTGCTTCATCCAATAATTCTTTCGAAACAAGAGTGGCCACGCCTTCTTCATTTTCTAAAACTGGATAATTCAAGCTGTATCCTTTGATCACTTCCAAAGTCACTTTTACTTTCGCGGGAATTTCAATACCAGAAACGCTGATTTCTCCGTCACCCATAGCCGCATGCAGGTCACCTAATGCGAAGAGTGCACCTTCCTGGAAGACAGGGAAATAGAGGGTAGCACCTGTTGTAATTAGTTTTGTGTCCATGTTCCCGCCGTGTGGCCCAGGGGTACCGTTGTTTACCGCGTCTCCTTTAGGAGCAACTCCGATTACACCAATCATTGGGTTAAGGGGCAAGGAGATTTTTTCATTAAAAACGGCTTTCCCATCTTTTACAGGTATGATCTTCACTTCGAAATCTTTCAAACGATGTCCCATAACGCCAAGCTCAGGACCTACTACCATGACACCTTGAGTTCCTAATTTGATGTCATCAATCGTCACTTTTAAAATATCTCCTGGTTGAGCACCCTCAACAAATACTGGCCCTGTTGCAGGATTGATTTGATTCCAGTCAATTGCATTAAAGGTCGTATCTTCAGATGTAATCTGATCCTGGAAACAATCAAACGTTTCGATTTCGACTTGAGTGCCAGACTTCACTGTAAGAGCAGGCTGATTGTTTTTATCCATAGCATAAATATATGTTTGGGTTGATAACTGTGCAGTCATAGATGTGCCTCCTTAATCTTTTGTATTTTCTGAATACTTAAAATTCTAACTGTTATTGATTCGATATGTTTGCATAATTTCAATCTCTTTTTACAGGATTTCAACTATTTCTGAAAGATTTTGAACCTCGTGATGATCATCTGCACGACAAAAGAAAGGAGGGCAGATATCGGTGCAATCACCCATATATTATGAATGATGGCACTTAGCCATAAGCCGGTGATCCCCATCAGCCCGACACTAAGATTGTATTGCTTTTGGTGAAAGCTCCCTTTGAAGTAAGCAAAAATAAAGGGGACGCCCGCAGACGAAAAGAAAGATACAAAGTAGGGGAGCCATCCTCCGATATTAGGAGATAGCCAGACTGCAGCGAATCCGGTGATGATAGATAAAATGATTCCAACTAAATAGGCTTGTTTTAATAATTGATGTGAACTCAGCTGTGTTTGTTGTGTTGATCTGGCATACAAAAACAGGCTTACAAGCGAATAGAGAGCATGACCGGTTCCTATAGCCAACATGGCAATCACAATATAGATGATAATATGGGACAATAAGCCGTTCATTTGCATCATTTGGGACAATGGCAATGCCTTGGTTTGCACAAGAATGTAAATCGTTAAAACGGCAAATGCCAACAATAAAGCGGCCCATGAAAATAAAGAAAATCTTAGTGCTGACAAACGATGATTTGTTTTTACATCATTAAAAGAAGACCAAAAGGAAAAACTCGTAATGGTATGACCAAGCATGATAAAAAGAAAAGTCAAAAAAGATAATCCATTCTCCGTAAAACTTCCGCTGAAGATCCCGTTAAAATAATAGTTGAATTGCTCATAAACCAGCCCGATACCTGTGCGTAAATAGATTGTAAGCGCAGTAAAAGAAACGACGAAAAATATCGCAAATGAAAGCAGGGTGCCAATTTTGCTGACTCCATAATTTCCACCTAAGCCAAATAAAATAAATCCAAAGCTGAGGAAAAGAAAAACGCCCAGAACGGGGGAATGATGAAACAAATCGCGAAAAATAATGGCAATCAGGGAGGTGTGAATCAAAATGCTTCCAATACTTGAAAAAGCGAAAATCAAAAGGTAAAAAGGTGTTGCTTTCATTGAAGTGTCTAGCTGAAACGGGAAGACTTGATTCATCCGTTCCTGGCTGGACGTCAATTTCACTAGCAAGAAATAAAGAAGGAAAGGGATTATGCTCAAAATAAAGAAGCTGGACAACCCTCCTTTTTCAGTCAGGATAAATGGAAATAGGAAGGTTGCTCCAGATATAAATTGATTGATCAATGAGTAGGTCCCTTCACTAAGCCCCATTTCTTTCCCTGGGTTCATGTAATCATAAATCCTTCGATGGCTGCCAATCTTTTCGAGAAAGAGAATAACGAGAGTAAAAGCAATGAATATCAGTAAGTACCAATCAATCATGAATGTTTCTCCTTAAATTGGCTTGGGGTGATTCCTTCGATTTTTTTAAATAAATTACTAAAGTGATGCTGGCTTGAAAACCCTACTTCTTCAGCAACCTGTAACAGACTCCATTCAGGTTTATCAGTCATAAGCTGCTTGGCCCTTTGTATTCTATAATTGGTAATATAATCGGTGAACTTGATTCCTGTCACTTCGGTGAATTTTTTACTCAAATAGGTTGGTGTGACGAACACCTTTCTCGCGAGGTCAGTCAGCTGAAGTTTTTGACCATAATCCTCATGCACAATGTCCAGTACCTTGTTGATCAGGACTGATTTTGTTTCCATATAAGCATTTTTCGCTAAAAAATCCTCCATCACCTTGAGCAATTCTTTTTCAATAACGGGTTTGACCAAGTAATCGAGCACGTCCAGACGAATAGCTTGCTTGGCATAGCTGAAATCCTGATAGGCTGTAATGAGTACGACCTCTGTATCGTAATCATTTGTCCTTAGATATTCACAAAAATCCAATCCAGTATCACCTGGCAGCTGAATATCGACAAAAGCAAGCGGGAAAGAGTGGGTTCTTAATAATTGCCTTGCTTCAAACGCATCCTCTGCTGTAAAGATGTCCCAGTTAGGGTATTGTTTTTTTACCAAATACGAAAGCTGTTCAAGCTCTAATGGTTCATCATCGATCATTAATAGTTTCATATTGTCATTCCCCCGGAGTATAAGGCCAGACTGCTTTTACTTCTGTCCAGTCCTGCTTGCGTTTCATTGAGACATCCGTATATAAATCAAAAAGCAATTCCATCCGTTTGCGGATATTTTCCATTCCTGTCCCATCCCCATGTGTGCTGATTCGTTCCAAATCATTCTCACCATTATCCGTTACCTTTAAAATGACCCAATTTCCATCCCGGCGGAGGTCTATAATCAAACGTTTTTCACCACGTTTGTTTTCCAGTCCGTGCTTGAAGGCATTTTCAACGAATGTCTGCAGAGTATAGGGAGGGAGTATGGCAGGAAGTGCGTTTTCATCAATCGAAAAGGTTATTTCAAGCTTCTGGCCAAAACGTAATTGCTGGATGGCTAGGTAGTTTTTCGTATGTTCCAATTCACTTTCAAAAGGAACAAGCGAGGTCTTGTCTTTATTTTGATATCTTAAAAATAATGAAAACTTCTCCATCGAATGAATGAGATCTTCATTGCGATTTAAACGGGCCAATGACATCATCGCATTCAAACTATTAAATAAAAAATGAGGACGAATCTGCTGGCTAAGCTGCAAGTATTCCATCTGGTGCAGTTGTGTTTCTAGCTGGATCTGCTTATTCTCCATCTGCAAATAATCGAACTCCTTTTCCAATAGCTTCAGAATGCTTAGCATGACTAATGCAATAATAGGAAGAAGTAAGCATAGGAAGATAATAACCGAGAATATAGATGCGGCGCTAATCATAATTGATTCATCCTTTTGGAATTGATTTTGAAGGTTCATAACAGCATGAATAAGGTTCAATTTGCGGCAGACTCGTTCATGATGTACTGCTTTTATTTTAATCTATATTACTCTTTTTTCTGGATGTGGTACAACCTATCATATAGGCGCAGATGTTTGATAAATTCTGAAACTATTTATAAATTTTTCCAGAATCATTGTATAATACAAACTATCCACGTTGTACATAGAAAGAGAAATGAAGATAGATAGGGGGAAAGCACATATGGAATTATGGAATGTCTATGATCAATACAGGCAGATCACGGATCGGATTCATGAACGCGGAGGAGAATTCCTCAGGTGAACATGGGGACGGTTCTCGTGTTTTAATTTTAAGGAGCAATAAGCTCGGGCTTGATGCTCTTTTTTATGTGTATGGTCCTTAAAAACCACCGACAATGAAAAGATGGTCCTAAAAGTTTTCTTCATTTGACAGTGGGGGTTTGGGCTTTCTTTAAGAAAATGGTCGGAGTTATGGATATATCGAACTGAGAAATTTATTATTTACGCAGGAAATCGCGAATTAAAAATGAATACATAAAGGAAAGAGAGGTTCTTCATATTTACAAACGGGGGTACGAAGAATGATTGGCGAAATGAAGGATAGTTATGTTTTTGTAGCTGGATTTGCGCAGCTTCCAAAGGGGACTCCGGTATTTGAAGAGCGGAAATCGATTGGCTGCTTGCTTATTGTCGACAAAGAGCTGGATATAATCGTAGAGTGTGATTTTACTTTTATAAAAGATATCACCAATAATTTTCTTTCATCATTGCTTAGAGGGCAATTTTTAGGAAATGGTGTTGATCATCTTACGAGATTGATTGAATCGAGATTCCTTGTTCCGCCTCAAAAAGCAATCGTGCAGGCAGTTGTTTCGGCATATAATCGTTATATTGAAAGTAAAGAGAATTAATAATTTTTTAAATAAAACGCTTGCAATATTCTGAATATTTATTTTATAATTCATTTATAACATAATCACATTGTTTAACTGGCTAGTCTATGAGGTGCGGGAGTTAAACCCAATCCTGGAAAAGTAGATTACAAACCAGTAGTGAAAAAAGGTCTGGAACCTGAACTTGTTCAGTTTCTTGATGCTTTCTTTGCTGCTGGTTTTTTGTTGCTCAATTTTGAAAAAATGGAGGAGATCTTAATGCAATTTGGATTGTTTACTGTATTTGATAACTACAAGGAAAAGTTTAATCGTTCTCATGAACAGTTAATGAAGGAAGTTTTGGAACAGACCATTCATGCAGACTGTTTAGGATATGATTCAGTATGGTTTGCTGAGCATCACTTCAGTGAATACGGGATTTTAACAACCCCACAGATGCTGCTGGCAGTTGCTGCACAACATACTAAAAACATCCGCTTGGGAGTATCGATAGTGACACTTCCTTTTAAAAACCCTATACAAGTCGCAGAGGATTACGCGTTACTCGATGTTTTAAGTAATGGCCGTTTAAACCTTGGTTTAGGAAGTGGCTATCTTCCGCATGAGTTTGCTGGGTTTAATGTAGATGGAAAAGATAAAGCCTTCCGGTTTAATGATGCACTTGCAGTGATTGAGAAAGCATGGACTGGCGAGAAGTTCTCGCATGAGGGTGATTACTATCAATTTACCGATATTCAATTAGAAGTGATCCCGAAACAAGAGAAAGTTCCAACTTGGATTGGGGCATTGAGTCCTGTAGGTTCTACCTTTGTTGGCAAAATGGGCTACAACATTATGGGAGTGCCATATGTTGCTAGCCGATCAATTGAAGAATTAAAGCAGATTCTTGATGATTATAAAAAAGCCTACCGGGAAGCAGGCCATGATGAAACAAAACTTAACATTCCTTTAGCTCTTCATACATTTGTTGCGGAAACTCGTGAAGAGGCTGAGCAAGTTGCTAAAGAACACTTGAACCTGTATTTGGATACTCGCCAATATGGAAGGAATGCACAATTTGAAGATTTGGAAGAGCGTGAGCAAGTGTTAATCGGAACTCCAGAGGATGTAATTGCACGGCTCCACAAGTATGAAGAAGCCGGCTGTGACCACGTGATGATGCTCATGAATTTTGGTGGGTTGCCGCATGAAAAGGTCCTTCGATCAATGGAGCTGGTGGCTGAAAAAGTAATGCCTGCCTTTACGAATAATGTAAAAGTATCTTCCTAAGGATTACTGTGATGTCAGATTAAGCAATGAAGTTCAGAAAAGGATGGTGAAAGACAGATGAAAGTATTAGGAATATCCGGTACGATCTTGGGTGCTAAGACAGCTATATTAGTTGAAGCTGTCCTGAATGAAATAAAGAAATTAACTCCTGATATCGAAATGAGGCTTTTGGATTTAAGAGACTATGATATGCAATTTTGCGATGGACGAAAGCCGGAATCTTACAATGAGGATACAAAGGAAATTATTAAAGCAGTATCAGAAGCAGATGTCTATTTAGTTGGTTTTCCAATCTTTAATGGTTCGATGCCTGCACCATTGAAAAATGTTTTCGATTTAGTCCCGCCAGATGTTTTTCGCCATAAGGTTATGGGGTTTGTTGCAAATGGCGGGACTTATCAACACTACCTTGTGATTGAGAATCAGTTAAAACCGATTGCTGGCTATTTCCGTTCCTATGTAGCCCCAAGTTATGTTTACGTTAATGTAAATCATTTCAATCCTTTAAATGAATTGGTCGATGAGGATGTGTTGAATCGTATTCAAGCACTGGCCAACGAATTAGTGATGATGCAGTCAGGGATAAAAAAAGGGTTCCTAAGTACAAATAAGTAGGTTGAAGGTGGAGGAGCAGGTGAAAGAGGAAATCATTAAGGTTGAGAATGAAAGTATTGAGTTTTTTTTAAAAAGCTTAATCGATTATGCCGGACTATTTCCACCAGCACGTTTACCGCTTGATGAGGCGATCAATAATTATATCTCATATAAAGAAAGTGCAGACTCTTGGATGCTTGGCACCTTTATTATTCCCGCAGGCTCATTAGAGGAGCTTGAGTTAGCGCTAACTAAATTACCTTCTGAAGTACCCCTGTTT
The DNA here is from genome assembly GCF_036967045.1 of Bacillus sp. JJ1609. Taxonomy (NCBI): domain Bacteria; kingdom Bacillati; phylum Bacillota; class Bacilli; order Caryophanales; family Bacillaceae; genus Bacillus; species Bacillus sp. JJ1609. The sequence continues at coordinate 350,809 of NZ_JBALSS010000006.1, forward strand.
TTATCCGTTACGGGAATGAAGCATGATCAATTTCATGATTGTGAAATTGGTTTTGATGCCGAACTAAAGAAGATTGCTTGTTTCCGTGATAGGTATGGACAAAAGGTACAAATAGAGGCATTTGAACTTCCAATGCCTCTTGCCGTACCAAAATTAGAGGAACTAGAGCTTCTATCGGATATGGCCAAAACTGAAAATCTAAAGCTTTTCACTGAAGTGACAATTCCGGATAGTCATGATTGGGAAGCAAAGCTTTTAGAAACCCTGGATGTATTTGCGGCTCACAATGCAGCCGCCGATCATCCGTTGGGAGTAAAGCTTAGAACAGGCGGGCTAGAGGCCAAGATGTTTCCATCACCTGAGAAGGTGGCTGTTTTTATTAAAGGCTGTGCAGAACGTAAGATGCCACTGAAGTTTACTGCTGGTTTGCACCACCCTATCAGGATGTATAGGGAGGAAGTGCAAACAAAAATGCATGGCTTTCTAAATGTATTTACAGCTGGCATATTAGCATATGCCCATAATCTAGAAAAGGCTACTTTAGTGGAAATTCTAGAAGATGAACAGCCTGTCCACTTCAAATTCAACAATCAAGAATTATCATGGAAAAATGTAAAAGTAAATGCAGCTGAAATTAGCCGATACAGAAGATTGCTATTCTCATATGGTTCCTGCAGCTTTGATGAACCTTGTGAAGAATTGAGAGAATTGAATTTTTTAAAGGAGGCATACCGTTGTTAACATCATTTATAAAAGTAGATCCCAACTCCCATTTCCCAATTCAGAATTTGCCGTATGGAGTTTTTCAGCCGAAAGGAACGCAGGAAGAACCTCGAGTGGGGGTGGCGATTGGTGAGTATGTTTTGGATCTTTCGATCATCGATGAGGCAGGTCATTTTAACAACACAGCCTTGAGCGGCCATAAGGTTTTCCATCAAGCTAACCTAAACCGATTCATGGAAATGGGACAGCAAGCCTGGAAGGACGTTCGTGGGATTATTCAACATCTTTTGACAGAGAATGTGCCGACTCTTAGGGATGATTCATCCTTAAGAATGAAGGCACTAAGGCTTCAAAGCGTGGTGGATATGCTGCTGCCTGTTAAAATCGGGGACTATACCGATTTTTATGCTTCAAAGGAGCATGCTGCTAACGTTGGGACGATGTTCCGTGGCAAGGAGAATGCATTAATGCCGAACTGGACGCACTTACCCGTTGGTTATCACGGACGTGCCAGTTCTGTTGTATTAAGTGGCACGGAAATTCTACGGCCACAAGGTCAAATTAAACTACCTGACTCAAACGAACCTATCTTCTCACCATGCCGGCAATTCGATTTTGAATTAGAGGTTGGCTGCTTCATTGGCTCAGGAAATAAGCTAGGTGACTCAATCCCAGTGGAGCAAGCAGAAGAGCACGTATTCGGCTTAGTATTGGTAAACGACTGGAGCGCCCGTGATATTCAAGCCTGGGAGTACCAGCCACTTGGACCTTTCTTAGCAAAAAACTTTGCAACATCCATCTCTCCATGGGTGATTCCGATGGAAGCCATTGAGCCATTCCGGACCTACGGACCAATACAGGAACCAGAGCCTCTACCTTATTTGAAAACGAATAGGGCTGGCTCTTTTGACATTGAATTAGAGGTTTACCTTAAAGGTGAAAACATGGAAACACCGCAAAGGCTGACAACAAGCAACTATCGCTATCTTTATTGGAGCATGGCTCAACAAATCGCCCATCACACGATTACTGGCTGTAATCTCAACCCTGGTGATTTGTTGGCATCTGGCACCATCAGCGGCCCTGAAAAAGAAACAAGGGGAAGTATGCTAGAGTTGGCATGGCGCGGGGCAGAACCGATTCAATTGGACAATGGGGAAAAGCGCGTATGGCTTGAGGATGGTGATGAATTAATCATGACCGGATGGTGCCAGGGAGACGGATTCCGGGTGGGATTCGGAGAAGTAACTGGACGTGTTTTGCCTGCTAAGGAGTTAGAAGGACAGTCTAGTGAATATACGACTATAAAAAGCTAATTTACTTTTACAATGAATGCAAAGGAGGAATCAACTCATGCCTTACTATAAAAGTATGGGGGAAATACCAAGGAAAAGGCATACCGTTTTTAAAAAGGAGGACGGGTCGCTTTTTAGGGAACAAGTAATGGGGACAAAAGGATTTTCCGGGCTTCAATCGATTTTGTACCATCATAACCCGCCTACACAAATGGTCGAAGCAACGCTATTAGGAAAAGTAAAACTGGAATACGAAGAACAGGAGGCCCTAAGTCACCGGCATTTTAAAACTAGTAAACTCACAAAGAAAAATGATGCTGTATCCGGTAGGGAGTACGTTCTTGGGAATGATGACCTTATCATTGGAATTGTCAGTCCCAATGAAGAAATGGATTATTTCTATCGGAATAGCGATGGTGATGAAGTACTGTTTGTTCATTATGGCACTGGTAATGTGGAAACGATGTTTGGGACGCTTCCGTATCGCCCTGGTGATTATATAGTCATTCCGGTAGGCACTATTTACAAGCTAACACCTGACTTAGGTGAAACGAAATTGTTAGTGATTGAAACTACCAGTTGGGTTACCACTCCGAAACGGTACCGTAATGGATTTGGACAGCTACTAGAGCACAGCCCTTTTTGTGAAAGAGACATTCATGGCCCTGAAGCATTAGCGACTTATACCGAAACAGGGGAATATGATGTCAGGACGAAATCAAGGGGTTACATGCATTCACATATCTACCATCATCATCCATTGGATGTCGTAGGCTGGGATGGGTATCTATTTCCTTATACCTTCAATGTGGAAGATTTTGAACCGATTACTGGCCGCATCCATCAGCCGCCACCCGTCCACCAGACATTTGAAGGACATAACTTTGTGATTTGCTCGTTTGTGCCTCGACTCTATGATTATCATCCAGAGGCAATTCCGGCACCATATTATCATAGCAATGTAGATAGTGATGAGGTACTTTACTATGTTGAAGGCAATTTCATGAGCCGAAAGGGCGTTGAAGAAGGTTCAATCACATTACATCCTTTAGGAATCCCGCATGGACCGCATCCGGGGAAAATCGAAGCTAGTATTGGCAAGAAAGAAACACTTGAATTAGCTGTAATGATTGATACCTTCAAGCCACTGAAAGTTTTAAAAACTGCCCATGAGATCGAGGATCGAGACTATAAATACAGCTGGAATATTAAGTAAAATTTTTATATCATTTAGAAATGTAAGCCTTTACAATAAAAGGGCGTATTGTTACAATTTTCTATAAATTCTAAAAAAGGTTGAAACCCAGAAGAATATTGGGGGGCATACAAAAAAAGCCGAGCACATAGGTAGTAACAAATATAAATTGGGGGAGAAAAAAATGAAAAAATGGTTGATCTTAATGATCAGTATGCTATTAGTATTTAGTCTTGCGGCCTGTAATGAAAAAACGAGTGGCAAAGGTGATGCCATAAAAATTGGTGTCAATCTTGAGTTATCTGGTGCTGCAGCTGTTTGGGGAGTGCCGCAAAAAGACGCGATTGAATTGCTAGTAAAAGAGATTAATGATGATGGCGGCATCAATGGCAAAAAAATCGAGCTTGTTGTATATGACAATGAATCTAGCGAAACGCAATCTCTAGTCGTTACGAAAAAGCTAGTGGAACAGGATAAAGTTGTCGCAATTATTGGAGGCGGTACAACGCCAACCACTATGCCTCTACTTCCTTATATTGAAAAAAGTAAGGTACCAGTTGTTTCTGTAGGTTCAGGAGATGCGATTTCTTCTCCGGCAGAGGAACGCCACTGGGTGTTTAAAACACCTGTTGATAATGAAGATATCTCAGTTAGTATTATCGAACTTTTAAAGAAAGAAAATAAAAAGAATATCGCATTCATGGCATTGAACAATGCTTATGGAGAGAGCGGATTAAAAACCTTTGAAAAAGTAGCAAAGGACAACGGAATCAACATCGTTGCTGTTGAAAAGTTTGGGATGGGCGATAAAGACATGAAGCCACAATTAACGAAAATTAAAGGCATGAACCCAGATGCGATTGTCGTATGGTCAATCCCGCCGGCTGCATCAATCGTCAACCGTAACTACTGGGAGTTGAAAATGGATAATATGCTTATCTATCCAGCAGGAGCCGGATCGAATGCATTTGTTGAACTTGCAGGAAAAGAGGCAGCAGAAGGAACATATGTAGCTGCAGGTAAGGTGTGGGTCTCTGATCAAATAGAAGCTGACGATGTTCAAAAAGACATCATCTCTAAATATGTTAAGGAATTTGAAGCGAATACTAAACATGGGGCAAGCCCAATTGATGGCATGGCATACGATGCAATGCTGCTAATCTCTAAAGCTATCGAAAAATCTGGAGATGAAGTGACAAGGAATTCTATCAGAGACAATTTAGAGAAATTAGAGAATGTTATTGGCGTTACAGGTGTGTTCAATCTTAGTAAAAAGGATCACCAGGGATTAAAAGCAGAAGATGCCATCATGGTTCAAGTTGAAAATGGCGAGTGGGTAATTCCTGAATAGAAGGGAATGAAGCTGGATTGGAAATTGTACAGTTATTGTTATCAGGTTTAGCGGTGGGTGGAATTTATGCCCTCATCGCTGTAGGCTTTGTCACAATTTATAACGTGAATGGGGTTATCAACTTTGCCCAGGGTGAATTTGTCATGGTTGGGGGGGTTACGGCAGCGGCTATGGTCTCTGGCGGTGCACCCCTTTGGGTAGCTGCAATTGCCGCAGTCATAGTTGCTACTGTTGTTGGAGCGCTGGTTCAGAGGCTGGCGCTTCAGCCAGCCCGTTTTAACAGCGAAGTTGTTTTAATCATTATTACAATAGGGGTATCCACAGTGCTTCGCGGCCTGGCATTAATGATATTCGGAAGCTCACCGAAGGTGCTTCCTCCATTTTTAGCAGGGGAACCAGTCAGTTTTCTTAATGCAGCGATTCCGAGACAGGATTTCTTCGTTATAGGCATTACTGTCATTACGATGTTAGCATTGTATATCTTTTTTGAAAAAACGATGCTTGGTTCTGCCCTAAGAGCCAGCATGATGAATCGAGAGGTTAGCCGTTTAATGGGAATCTCTCCTAAGTTGATGGGCTTGCTTTCTTTTATGCTTGGTGCGTGTTTAGCTGGAATTGTAGGGATAGCGGTGACTCCTATTTCACTGGCAACCTACGATATGGGCCTTATGATCGGATTAAAGGGATTCGTTGCAGCTGTGTTAGGTGGGCTTATCAGTATTCCAGGAGCAGTTGTTGGAGGTATTATTTTAGGGGTGCTGGAATCACTAGGGGCAGGCTTGATTTCATCAGGTTACAAGGATGCTATCGCCTTTTTCATCTTATTGATCGTATTGGTGTTTATGCCGCAGGGACTTATAAAAACAAAGAGCGGAAAGCGTGTATAGGGGAGGAGGTTGCGTATGGAAAAAACTATCGTAGGGAATGAAGCATCTGTAACGATGAACACCTTTTCTAAGAGAAGGATGATACTCATTCCTCTTATTCTTGCAGCTCTTGTTGCTTTCCCTTATGTAGCGGGAACCTATATTACAGGAATCTTTGTATTGATCGGTTTATATTTTATCTCCACAATTGGGATTTCACTGCTAATGGGGCATGCGGGCCTTGTATCGCTGGCGCAAGCTGCCTTCTGGGGAATCGGTGCCTATGGGTCAGGGATTTTGGCAATCAAATTTTCAATTTCTCCTTTGCTTGCAATCCCGATTGGCATGATATTGGCAGGGTTAATAGCGTATATTCTTGGCTACTTGACAAGGAATCTGCAGGGGCATTATTTTTCATTAGCAACACTAGGGTTCGGTATCGTCATTAACATTGTTCTAATTGAGGAATCACAGATGACTGGCGGACCATCTGGGTTGATCGGTGTCCCCTCACTGACAATTGGATCTTTTTCAATTGCCTCAGATATCGCGTGGTTTTATGTAATAGCGTTTATTGATCTTATCGTTTTTATATTAACCAAAAACCTTGTTCAGTCTTCCTGGGGAAGAAATCTCCGCTCTATACAAGATAGCGCTGTCGCTTCACAATCCATGGGAATTAATATCGGGCAGTACAAATTAACAGCCTTTGTTGTCAGTGCCGTCTTTGCTGGCCTGAGTGGAGGACTTTATGCTTCTTATATGAGTTTTATCAGTCCAGCCATCTTTAGCTTTGAAATGTCCATCAAGTTTGTGGTGATGGCGGTACTCGGCGGACTTTTCAGTATCTATGGTTCCCTTATTGGCGTTATTGTCGTAACTCTTCTGGTAGAGGTCCTTCGTGAAGTTGTTCCGTTCGTTTTTGGTGAAAGTGCTGGTGGAGCCGTTGAAGTGATCTTCTTTGGTTTTCTGCTAGTCGTTATGATGATTTATATGCCAAAAGGGATCATGGGAATCTTCGAGAAATTAAGTCAGCGGTTTAGGAGGGAGACATAAATGGCTTCAACACTGCTTGAGTTGAATCGAGTGACAAAGAGATTTGGCGGGGTCATTGCTGTTAATGAAAACACCTTCGATATTAAAGAAGGAGAAATAGTCTCCCTTATTGGTCCAAATGGAGCGGGTAAAACATCTACATTTAACTGCATTACTGGCATGTACTCACCTGAGGAAGGTGAAGTCAGGTTTGCAGGGAAGAAAATCAATTCATTAAAGCCAAACGAAATAGCCGAACTGGGAATTGCCCGTACTTTTCAAAACCTCCAAATCTTTGACAATATGACCTTATTAGAAAATGTAATGGTCTCGGTTAAGGATACGAGAAAAACAAATATCATCAGCTCGATGCTCCGGCTGCCGCATTTAAAGCACAAGGAAAATCGGGCAGTAGAATTAGGACAAGAAAGCTTAAATTTAGTAGGTTTAGGTGAGAAGAATTCATTATTAGCCGGTGATTTATCTTTTGGCGAACAGCGATTACTGGAAATCGCCCGCGCGCTTGCCCTAGAACCAAAGCTTCTTTTATTGGATGAACCAATGTCCGGATTGAGTGCAGAAGAAAGAAGAACAATGATTCAATTAATTAAGAAGCTGAAGCAGCAGGGATTGACCATTTTTCTGATTGAACATGATTTATCAACAGTCATGGAAATCTCTGATCGCATTATTGTTCTCGACTTCGGCAGCAAGATCGCTGAAGGAATCCCATCGGAAATTCAAGAGAATGAAAAAGTAATTGAAGCCTATCTCGGAAGGGATATGGAAAAATCCTATAAGGAACGTGAATTTTCTGAAGAGGCAAAGCTAATCCTTAAGATCAAAGACCTGCATGTATATCGGGAAAGCATACATGCATTAAAGGGTATTGATCTTGAAATTAGAGAAGGTCAATTAAGTACGATTATTGGCGCTAATGGCGCTGGTAAGACAACATTATTAAATACGATTGCTGGCTTATTGGAACCCGAATCTGGGCAAATAATATTGGAAGAAAAAGATATTACAGGTGTTCCTGCAGAAAAGCTTGCTTACATAGGAGTTAATCTTGTCCCTGAGCGCAGAGGCATGTTTTCTGAGTTAATGGTTGAAGAAAGTCTGAGACTGGGGGCCTACAACCGTTACCGGGGTTATGGAGCATCTAAGACCATACGGCAGGGGATCGAAGAGGATATGGAGAAGTTGTATCAGCTCTTCCCGAGATTGAAAGAAAGACGAAAGCAGCTTTCTGGAACACTCAGTGGGGGAGAACAGCAAATGCTGGCAATAGCGAGAGGCCTGATGGCTCGCCCTAAAGTGCTGATGCTTGATGAACCATCATTAGGCCTAGCGCCATTAATCGTAGAAGAGATCTTTGAAACCTTATTCCAGCTCAAACAAACCGAAACAACAATCATATTGGTAGAGCAAAACGCAAAAGCAGCACTGCAAATTGCCGATTGGGGTTACTTGCTGGAAAATGGGAAAATAAAAGTCGAAGGCAAGCCAAGTGAACTGGCCGACAATCCGCTGGTTCAGGAAGCTTACTTGAGCATTCATTAACATTAATAATGATGAGAAATAGCCGGATTCCATATGGGGTTCGGCTATTTTATTTGTTACGGCCTAGTCCATAGAGAATGGGATTTTAATACCTTACTCACTCCCAGGAATATTAATGATTAGACCAGCGTACATCATATTCGGATTAACAATCTGAGGGTTTATTTGAAGAATCTTTCCACGGTCACACCAAACCAAGCAGCGATGAGAGTGGTTTGGATTCTGCTAACTGCAGCCGCGATCACCAAGCTATACGATATAATTCATCCCAGCCACCTTCCAAATTGTTAATAAATACTATAGGTTCGGTGGTGGAGGGCGGTTCGAGTGAATGACTGGGGAGAAAAATGGACAATCACTTGGTATGTGAAATGAGAAGGTTATAGAAAAGAAAGGGGAAAAACTTTATCAAATTTTCCCATTATCATTGTATAATACTTACTATCCACTTTTTTACATAGACAGAAAAGTAAAGAACGATTGGGGGCAGGAGCACGTGGAATTATGGAATGTATACGATCAGTACCGGCAAATAACAGACCGCATCCATGAACGTGGACAGGAGATGAAGGATGGGGATTATCACATCGTTGTCCATGTCTGGATCATGAATGACAAAGGAGAATTCCTGATCCAGAAGCGGCAGCCTTGGAAAAAGGGCTGGTCGAATATGTGGGATTGCTCGGCAGCAGGCTCCGCAATTCTAGGGGACAACAGTGAGATGGCAGCGGTCCGGGAAGCAAAGGAAGAGCTCGGAATTGATTTGGACATCGCTAGCGGGGAAAGGCTGTTTACCGTAAAATTCTCTTGCGGCTTCGATGATATCTGGCTGGTAAGACAAAATATCGCGATTGAAGATTTGAGCCTCCAGGAAGAGGAAGTTGCGGACGCGAAATGGGCAAGTGAAGTAGAAATAAAGGAAATGTTCAACAATGGCGAATTCATTCCATTTGCCTACCTGGATTTATTTTTCGAAATGGCTAAATCACCAATATCACTTTGGAAAGCTTCGATAGATGATGCAGAAGAATTGCTGGAGCTGCAAAAAGAAGTGTTCAAGCCGCTTTATCAAAAGTACAATGACCACGAAACAAGTCCTGTGACGCAAACCATGGAGAGGTTTTTAACAAGGTTTGAGCGCGGGGATTATTACAAAATCACCTATGAGGGCCAATTGGCAGGAAGTGTGAATGTCTATCAGAAAACTCCAGGTCTAATGAGGCTCCATATCATCAATATCCGCGAAGAATATCATAACAGAGGAATCGCTCAGAAGGTCATGGCGCGCCTTGAACTCATGTATCCTGAGGCAGAAGCATGGGAGCTCGGCACCATTCTATCCGAAGAACGGAACTGCTATCTCTATGAAAAAATGGGTTACGAACAACAAGGAGATCGGAAGGTTATTAACGATAAAATGACACTCGTCAGCTACCGAAAAGAGAAAAATATTGGAAGACTAAAGAGTCTTTAACACATTAAAACGCNNGCGTTTTAATGTGTTAAAGTGATGTTTCTTATTATTTTACGCCTCTCATGTAGCCCTGAATTTTTGGAGCTAGGATGAAGAGGATGATACCTAGTACGATGGATGCTCCACCGATTGTTCCGAAGTAAGTCATTTCGGTTTCAGGTGTGTAGAACTTAACGATTTGCGCGTTGATTGCTTGTGCTGCGGCACTTGCAAGGAACCAAAGGCTCATTGTTTGTGCTGAGAATGCTGCAGGCGCAAGTTTTGTTGTTGCTGATAGACCAACAGGGGAGATCAGCAACTCACCGAATACAACGATCAGATAGCTCAGGACTAGCCAGATTGGGCTAACCAATGCATCTGTGCCTGTTAAATAACCAGGGATTAAGATGACTAGGAATGATAGACCAGCGAAAATCAATGAGAATGAGAATTTCTTCGGAATTGATGGCTGGCGATCGCCTAGCTTCACCCAGAATCCTGCGAAAATCGGTGCAAAGATAATGATGAATAATGGGTTCAATGATTGGAAGAATGCAGGTGAAATAGTAAAGCCTGCGAATTCCAATTGCGTACGCTTGTCCGCATAGTTAGCAAGGATAGTTGAACCTTGCTCCTGGATTGCCCAGAACATTACAGCCGCAAGGAATAGCGGAATGTAAGCAAGTACCCTTGAACGCTCCACTTCAGTTGTCTTAGGGCTGCGGTACATAACGATAAAGTACAAAGTAGGAATAACAATACCAAGAATCGTAACAATGTTGATAAAGCTTTCGAATGTTAAAAGTCCAGCTGGAACTAATACTGCTACAAGGATTGCTAGAACAACTATTCCAATACCAATCCAAGTGAATGTTTTCTTCTTTTCTTCTGGTGACAATGGATTTGCAACCATTGTACCTGCAAGGCCAAGGTTCTTTTTCTTTGTCATCATGAAGACAACAAGTCCCAAGAACATACCGATTGCAGCGATTGCGAAACCAAAGTGGAAGTTATACTTATCAGATACTGCTCCGACGATTAGCGGCGCAAGGAATGCACCAGCGTTGATACCCATGTAGAAAATCGTGAAACCAGCATCGCGGCGTTCGTCTTTTTCGCTGTACATTTCACCAACAACGGTAGAAACGTTCGGCTTCAGCATACCTGTACCGATGACAATCAAGACCATCGAAACAAAGAACATTGAAACACTGCCAGGGATTGCTAGCGCAATATGACCAAGCATGATCAATATTCCACCGTAGAATACGGCTCTGGATGTACCAAAAATCCGGTCAGCAAGCCATCCGCCAATAATACCGGACATATAAACAAGGGATCCATAGATAGACATGATAGAAAGCGCTAACGTTTCATCAATCCCTAATCCACCCTTAGATACTTCATAGTACATGTAATAAACGAGGATCGCTCTCATTCCATAATAAGAAAAGCGCTCCCAGAACTCTGTGAAGAAAAGTGTGAATAATCCCTTTGGATGTCCAAAGAAACCTTTTTGAGGAACACTATCCACAATTTTCTGTTTATTAAGGTTTGACATGTTTTTCCCTCCCTATTTTCTTATACTAGAATACTGATTATAGTATGAATTGTCAAAAACAATATTAGGAAATCCCTCATATAACCTTTGATAAATCTAGATTTATCATACATTTTCAAATTAAAGAAAGTTTATTTGAAATTATTCAATTAATAAGAAAAGAATGAAAAGTCAGTAAAATCATGGTATGTATTTCCATACGGCCGGCCCAATAGTGTTTACCCAATTATTAAGAAAGCAAACCATGATTATTCATTAGTGGGTGGGGTATACAAAGAATATAGGTTAAATTAACTATTTAGGAGGTAAGTCAAGTAAAGAACAATTATGGAAGATTCGGGCTGATGGTTTTGACCTCGACGATCATTATGCTGATTCTAATGTATTTTAATACGTATAGTATTGATCATGTTTTCTTTAGTGAAACGAATTTTTACATGGCCCTTCTCATGGGAGCTGTAATGGCAATCGTCATGCTTGCTTTTATGCAAAAAATGTATACCAATAAGAAGGTGAACCTGGGCATTTATTTGGGCAGTGCATTAGTCATTGTCGTTTCCTTATTCCTTGTTCGCAGCCAGACGACCGTTGATGACGAGTCATGGATGAAGGCGATGATTCCGCACCATTCGATTGCCATCCTGACTAGTGAACGAGCGAATATCGAGGATCCGCGTGTCAGAAAGCTAGCTGACGGGATAATCAAAACACAGCGAAAAGAAATTGCAGAAATGAAGGCATTGATTAAAGAACTTGAAGAGAAGGAAGATTAATTGTTTATGAAAAGAGCCTGATCCTTTGGTGGATTGGGCTCTTTTTGCGGCTAGGAAGGAAATCTTGAGCATGATGAAGAATATCGATAGGGAGAAAAATTATTGGAGAGAAATAGATGAATACAAAATTAATTTTAGTAGAGGGTCTTCCTGGTTCAGGGAAGTCCACAACAGCCAAACTGATTCAGGAAATTCTTATTGAGCAGAATGTGAAGGCTGAATTATATATGGAAGGAAATCTTGATCATCCAGCAGACTATGAGGGCGTAGCTTATTTTACCGAAGAGGAATTCGCGAATCTTCTTGAAGTGAACGAGAGTCTCGGTCAGATTTTGCAGGATAAAGTGATGGTTAAAAGAGGGCGCAGGCTACTTCCATATATGAAAATAAAAACGGAACTAGGTGACGAGTTTCCTGACAAACTTCTGGAGGAGATTTCTAAAAAGGATGTGTACGAGCTTCCGTTGGAGGAGAACATCGCTGTGATTGCGGAAAGCTGGGAGGAGTTTGCGAAACAAGCCGAGGCTAATGACTTGGTCTATGTTTTCGAGTGCTGTTTCATTCAGAACCCGGTTACGATCGGGATGATCAAATATGGAGCTCCGGATGATACGTCAATTCATTATGTAAAAAAGCTGGCTGACGCCGTGGGAAATCTCAATCCATTGCTTGTGTATGTCAAACAGGAGGACATTGATAAGTCATTCCGCAAGGCAGTCATCGAACGATCTGAGGATTGGTTCAGCGGGTTTGTCCACTATTACACTACTCAAGGCTACGGTTTGGAAAATGAACTGAATGGGCTTGATGGCACAATCGAAGTGCTAAAGGCGAGACAGGAATTGGAGTTCGAAATCCTAAAGCATTTGAATCTGCCGAAGGTGATCGTTGATAACTCTAGATTCGAGCTGGATCAGCATAGGGAGAAGCTTAAGCAAATATTGAAAAACGAATGTTAATTTGAAAGACCTTGATTTTGGTGGAAGGTCTTTCTTGGTTTTTATCGCTGATGTACACAGAACTGGAAAAAATGAACCGAATTTCCAGTTCGCTCATATATTCTTTTTTCGCTTATAGGTGATGGCTTTTTGCTTATATATTCGTTTATTCGCTTATAAGTCACCGGTTTTCGCTGATATCAGTTCTCCGGGGATCTATCTTTAACATTTTTGACTCTTAAAGGAAGGGCTACTCTTTTAATAGAAGGAAATTAACGATCTTTAGAGAACAATAGATAGTAAAAAGAGACGGTGGTGAGGCGGATGAAGGGGTTTGATTATAAAGCTTATGATGGGCTGGGGCTAGCGGAGCTAGTAAAGAAGAAAGAAGTGCAGCCGAAGGAATTGGTGGAAGAGGCAATCAAGTTGACGGATTCACTTAATCCGAAACTGAATGCAGTCATTAACAAGATGTATGACAAGGCGCACAAGGCGGCGGATGCTCAGCTATCTGGCGCTTTTGCCGGTGTGCCAATGCTGCTGAAGGATATCTCGCAGGAGATTGAAGGGGAACCCATCACACTTGGATCGAAGGCGTTTTTAAATTACCGGGCAAAAACGGATTCTGAATATGCACGTAGATTGAGAAAGGCAGGAGTAGTGTTTCTTGGCCAGACGAACGTCCCTGAATTTGCGCTGGTGGCTTACACCGAGCCTGCCCATTATGGCCCGACCCGAAATCCGTGGAATCTTGATCATACACCAGGTGGCTCAAGTGGCGGATCGGCTGCTGCGGTGGCATCGGGAATGGTCCCAATTGCAGGTGCCAATGATGGCGGAGGCTCGATTCGGATTCCTGCGGCCTATTGCGGCTTGTTCGGTTTAAAGCCAACGCGGGGAAGGACGCCGGTTGGCCCTAATTATGGACGAGCGTGGCAAGGTGCATCTGCTGAACATGTGTTAACCCGAACTGTCCGTGATAGCGCGGCGATGCTGGACCAGCTGCATGGCCATGAAAAAGCAGGTGCTTTCCATGCCACACCATTTGAAGGGAGCTATCTCGAGACTCTCAGCACTCCTCTGGGTAAAAAGCTAAGGATCGCTTACTCGGTGACTTCACCGATCGGGACGGAGGTTGATCCTGATTGCCGGGAAGCCGTCTTAAAGACTGCCAGATTGCTAGAATCGATGGGACACCAGGTTGAGGAGAAGGATGCGCCGGTCGATGGCAAAAAAATCGCGCAGAGCTATTTGACGATGTACTTTGGTGAAACGGCTGCCCTTTTAGCATCATTGGAGGAAGTGCTCGGAAGGAAAGCCACTCCCGCTGATGTTGAGCCAACAACCTGGCTGTTAGGGCTGCTTGGTAAAGCAACATCAGCGGAGGAATTTGTACTGAGCATCAGGGAATGGGACAGGGCGGCACATCAGATGGAAACCTTCCATGAAACGTATGATTTTTACCTGACACCGACTACTGCCTTTCCACCAGCTCGAATAGGTGAACTGCAGCCATCTGCATCGGAGAAATTCCTCATAAATACGGTCGGTAAAATGGGGCTCGGCGGAATGCTGAAGAAGGCAGGTATCGTTGACCAGATTGCCCAGAAGAACCTTGCCAGAACGCCATTCACTCAGCTTGCCAACCTGACAGGACAGCCTGCCATGTCCATGCCGCTGCACCATACAGCAGATGGCCTGCCGGTCGGAGTTCAGGTCATGGCCGCAAGAGGACGGGAGGACTTGCTGCTGCAATTAGCTGGTGAGCTAGAACAGTCCGAACACTGGGTGGATGTGCGGAAGAATCCTTTGTTTTAGAAGTGATACTTATTTAGCTAAAGGGGAGTTTAAGAGAGATTTTTGTACAAAAGAGCGTAATAAAAAGGAGGCAGCTTGGATACGCTGCCTCCTTTTGTAATTGGGAGAAAGGGGTTACCTTTGTAATTCTTATAGTTTGAAATAGCTGATCGCGTTCTTTAAGTCGGTAATTTCATCATTTAATGCTGTAGCTGACTGTGTGACGACTTGGATTGCGTTTTGTTGTTCTTCCACTGATGCTGTAACCTCTTCTGTAGAAGCTGCAGTTTCTTCGCTGATGGCTGCAATGTGCTCAATGGAAGTGGTGAATTGCTCTTTAACTGCAGTAAGGCCCTGCATTTCTTCATTGACTTCCTCGATTGCTTCATAAATTTTATCAATCGAGCGTGCAATCATGTTAAATGCAGCTTCGGTACCTGCTACGGCATCGCTTTGTTCTCTGACCGTCTCAGCTGTCTTTTCCATCTCTTTGTTAACGATACTTGTTTCATTTTCTATTCCTGTCAGTGTTGATCGGACTTTGTCTGTTGCGGAAGATGTTTGTTCAGCCAGCTTTCTCACTTCTTCGGCTACGACGGCAAACCCTTTTCCATGTTCACCAGCTCTAGCAGCTTCGATACTTGCATTTAATGCAAGTAAATTGGTCTGGGATGAAATTTCATTGATCGTTCCAAGGATGGTTTCGATTTCCTTCACTTTATTTAAAAGCCCGGTGATAACTTCCTGAACCCCATTGATCAATAGTTGACTGTGCTCGGAAGTCGTTTTAAGCTGTTCAACAGAATCAAGGCCAGTTGTATTTGAATTCTGCACATCTTTCGAAGCATACAACATATTCTTGTTTTTTGATTGTAAGCTTTCAATTTGTGAAGCTAATAAAAGGGTGACTTGGTGTGTTTCTTCTGTTTCGGTTGCTTGTTGAATGGAACCTCTGGATATTTCTTCGATCGCCCGGCTGATTTCTTCACCGGATGCGGTTGTTTCTTCGGAAATGGCGCTTAGGTTCTCAGAGGTGAGGCCGATTTCGGATATGGATCCATCTACCTTACCGATTAACTGCTTTAAACTGTTCACCATCAGAGAAAATCCGGTTACTAAGTGGCCAATCTCATCGCTGCGTTTTAACTCTTTTAATTCGATAGCGAGATTACCATGTGCTACTTCTTTCACCTGATTTGTAATCGCAATGATCGGGTCTGCAAGGTGCTTTGAAAATAGATACGTGATAATGCTGCCAATCAATAGTGCCCCGCCAAGTGTTATGGCCAGCAAAGTCAGCAAATGGGTAGCGGCAGCGTTGAAATCATTCTTATAGGTTCCAGCACTGACGATCCAGCCCCAATTTGGTTCTAGCTCATTATAGGTTATCTTCTCAGCGACTTTATTCGGATCATCAGGTAGAGCCCATTTATATGAATAGAATCCACCACCGGATTTTCCAATTTTGATTTGTTCTTGGACGATAAGGTTTCCATCAATATCCTTTGTTTCCCAAACATTTTTCCCTTCAATCGTCGGGTGGGCGACTTCAAGTCCTTGTTCATCGTACACAAGGAAATACCCGTTTTCACCCAAGTCTACAGGACTGTCAATCTTCCGTTTCCCATCTCCGGTTTTTTTGCCGATCAGATACGTTTTGACTCTTTCCTGTGCTTCTTCTAATGATAAATTTCCTGCTTTTACTTCCTGATCAAGTGAATCGATCATTTGAATTGCCATCTCTACACCGTTTTTGAGATTGGTCTGGCCTAATTCATTAAGACTGTCTTTGGCCGTGACGTATCCAACGATCCCAATAATAAGACTAGGAACGGCGAGCAATAACAACGACATACTAATTAACTTGAGTTTAAGCGATTGCATCTTGTTGATTCTCCTTTGAGGCTGAAATATACCGATCATACTTACGTAAAGTCGATGGTAAATATATCGACAGGTTTCTGGGAATTGTTATAGCCACCACTAGAAAGTAACAAATATAAATAGATATACTCAAGTCTGCATTCGCGACGTTGAGGCTCACCGGACGCCCCGCGGAAAGCGAGTACCTAGAGCGGAAATCAACAGTCTAATTTAACTCAGACATCCATGCTAATGAAAATTCGTAAACAAATCATATGTATAGTAGTGTGGGTGACAATCCAGGATAGGAGGATTTTTAATGGTGAACTCAATAGGCCATCGTAAAACTAAGCAAGGGAAGAATCCCTTGCTTAGTTTTTTAATCAAACGTTTGATTGAATTGCGATGAACCCTTGGTGTTAATGCATTTTCTTGGAATTCCGCTGAACGTTTGCCTTTCGTCTCAGCACCAGATAATCACCCGATAAGGAGTCGTTTGCGCCGGAATGCTGAATGTCGATGGACCGTAAATCACGATAAGATTGCGGTTTGCGGGATTGCCGGTGAACTGCTGGCCATTTTTTAATCTTAATCTTGTCGTTGGTGCCAGGTTCAGCTTTAGCATGCCATCACTGCTGACCAGCTGGCGGTTGAAAAAATCGACTTTTACATTTTGATTTTGGGTTTCTTTTACCATGACAAGCGCTCGATATTGCGGCGGATAAATGAGAGGGACCGGAGCATTCGCATCATAGTATCCGGTCACCCGGTCGCCAACTCTCACCATCGCTTGATCGACAAAGTAAGTATCTGGTTCTATCACGAAATTTACGCTGCTGCCCGTACCGTTATCTACAGACATCAGCTTGTAACAGCCCGATTGATCATTGGCCGTTGTAAAAAAATCATCGATATTGGTCACGATTCCGCTGAAAAACTGAAACTTTACCATTCTTGTACCACCTTCACCATTAGACTCATGCCTATACAGCTTATTCATTTGAGGTTTTCATTGTGACACATCGGCTTGTTAGAATTTCTTTCAGTCGGGTAAAACAATGGAAAAAGGACTGGTAGTATGGCATTTGATTATGACCTTAATTTTGAAAAAATTGATTTTCGGAAGCAGCCGGAACTGTACAGGGTCGGCCGCGGCGAACAGGGTGTGTTGCTTGTTGAGCCATATAAAAGCGAGATTCTGCCACACTGGCGTTTCAAGTCTCCGGATATCGCCACGGTGTCATCTGAAAAAATCTATCAGATGTTTCTCGATTATAAAGATAAGGAGGATTTCGTCGGCATGGATATGGCGCGGAAGTTCCTGCAAATGGGCTATACACGAGCCCGGCGTTACACGAATTATAAGGGCGGCAGGAAGTATGCTGAAGACGGCAAGGTGAAGGAACGCCAAATTGACCCGGTGAAAGCGAAGTCCGCAGCGATTTTCATGGATAAATGGAAGCTGGCTAGGACGGATGAAGAGTATCTTAGGATGAAAAAAGAACACCAGAAAAACTTTGGATAAAAAATAGCCAAATCCGCAGAAGGGATTAGGCTATTTTTCTTTTAGGGATGGAGTCGCAAAAATGAAGCGGATCAGGCTCCTTTTCCAGGGTTAATCTGCAGCCACTTAGTAGCGGTAATGACTGTACCTTCTTCCGGAGAGGATTGGACGGTGAAATCATCCATCAGCCTTTTCGCACCCGGGAGGCCGGACCCTAAACCGCCCGAAGTCGTGTATCCATCGATCATAACTTTTGAAATGTCCATGCCTGGTCCTTGATCGGCTGCGGTAATCTGCAAGCCTATTTTGTCACCAGTGTGGATAGAGGAGATGTAGATCTGGCCTTTTCCGGCATATTTGTATATATTCCTGGCCAATTCACTTATTGTAACGGCTATTTTAGCCTGGTTTGATGAATTGAAACCGAGTTCCTTTGCTGCGTTTTTTCCCTGGGAGCGCGCTTCGATAATGTCCCATTCATTCAGGATCCAGACGCAGTCCTGTCTATTCATGTATCCACATCACATCCTCCTGATATGTTCATTATAGTTTAATCTGGAAGGATAAGAGCAGTTTTCTAGAAGTTTTGGATTATTATTTAAAATATCCATAGTTGTAAATGTGTAATCTTTTATAAAAAAAGCCTGACCATGCTGCTGGATCAGGCTTACTTTTGATGACTAAAATAGGATTTAATGATGGGTTTATTGATCATGATGACAATAAGGATTACAGCTGCTAAAGAATAGGCAAAATAGCTGACCGAATGATGGCTTTCGGCGTTTTTAACACCAATCCCCACCAGCGCCCAAATGAAAACGAGCGGGTAAATAGGGTCTTCATTTTTTCGTAAAAATGCAGTCGCCAGAATGGCTGCAACAATCAGCATAATAATGGTCCAGACTATATCTGATATGCCCAACCCATCCCAGCCAATAGATTTTAGGTAGTAGCTGATGTTAGCAATGATTGCGACGCTAATCCAGCCAAGGTAAACGGAAAAAGGCACAATCTCCCAAAACGAGGGCTGTTCCTTTTTAATCGTATGGTAAAGGGCAATCAGGGTGAGGAGCAAGCCAAGCATCACCATCACGGTTAATAGGAAGTATTCATAATGCCATAAAAGTATCCATGAGATGTTAAGGACAGAACTCAATACATATAATGGTGTGGCCTTTTTATAAATCGGCAAATCACGTCTGGAAGCGGGAAACTGCATGAAAGTCCAGATGAACAACAGAAAATAAATCAAGCCCCAGATGCCAAACACGTATCCAGCAGGAGTGAACAGCACTTCCAGCTTGTTCGAAATCTCTCCGGTCGTCTGCCCATTGATCGGTAAAATGTTGGCAAGCACGTTGACGGCTACCACTACAGTGGTGGCGATTAAATTTAAAATGAAACGTCCCAACTTTCATGCACCTTCTCTCTAAAAATCCCTTTTAAATAGTTATTCCATAAAAGGGAAATCGATAACATCTATAGGTCCTATTTAGCCTTTAGAATTGGCTGGTAAACAATTCAATGTGCAGGATTAAAGAAGAGGATGTTCAATAGAAGGCGGGTGCGGAAAACGGTTTTTCTTTTTGAAAGGGAATAGGAGGTTGGTTCAATATGAAAAAGTGAGGCTGCCTTATTTTGGTCAGCCTCATCGCAATTTAAAAGTGTTTTAGTATATGGTTTACAAGTTCTTCAGCTGATTCTATAACCTGATCTTCGTTAAGCATCCGTACTCCTTGAATTGTGAAGGATGGAAGAAAACGCATGCCTGTTAGATTGGACATCGCCTGGAACGGCTTTGTCAGTTCACTCATGCTGTATTGGTTATAGCCGCCGGCCTGGTAGGCTGCTTCTGGACCGCCTGTGGAAATGGCCAGCATAAACTCTTTCCCATGTAAGTTTGTTCCTTGTGAACCATATGCCCAGCCATACGCGAGGACAACATCCTGCCATTCTTTTAATAATGAAGGGCTGCTGTACCAGTAGAACGGAAATTGGAAGACAATCCGGTCATGTTGAAGAAGCAGCTGTTGTTCACGTTCTGCGTCAATCTTGCCATCTGGATATGCTGCGTACAATTCATGTACCGTTATTTCGCCTTCTTCTTTGCGAAGCCTTTTTACCCAGGTACTATTGATTGTTGAACCTTCTATGTTTGGATGTGCTGCGATTACTAAAGTTTTCATTTGTGATTACTCCTTTTTGTTTTATTATTTGTACATACAAATGATAGGGTAAAAAAATAACGAATCAATTGTACATATAAATGGGTGAATGGAAAAACAGTTGTACATGCAAATGAGAGGTTAAAAAAAAGAACTATAGTTCTTTTTCCAATTTGACACTCGCTTCGTGAAGCATTTTACTTAAATCCAGGCTGAATTCTCGTCCTAATATCTCTGAATAACTATGGAAAAGCTCTTTTAATGAGAGACGGAACTGTGTGTACACTTTTTCCCCATCTTCAGTCAAAGAGATAAACGTTTGTTTGCCATGGACCTTCCGATTGACAAGCTTTAACTTTTCAAGCTTATCAATGAATCTCGTGCTTGTGGAAGGTGCGATCGATAGTTTGTGGCACAGCTCTTTTTGTGTGATTTCCGGATGGAATTTCACGACCATGATCATATAGAGATATGAAGGCGCAAGATCACCAAAATCGAAGCTCTGTTCAGCCATTTTTGTCATATTTCGCGCAAATCGGCTGGCCGTAAAGTATAAACAATGAATGAGAACTTCTTCTTCTTGGTTCATGATCTTCAATCCCTCGCCTTTTATCATTTGCATATACAAATTAACACAGGTTAAAATGAAATGCAACTATCATTCATAATGATCCTCAATAAAATCATAATGGAACTCGGAATCATCGTGAATAACGCTATTGGTAACGTGTATATTCAATAAAAAGGAGGGCACTTAGGATTTCATAAAATCGATGGAGGTCCAGCATTTGTTCATGCTGATTCCATTCTGTTGAGCATATTGGTCGCCCCATTTGCACATCTCAAATAAGGTGGTCTGTAATTTTTTTCCGAGGTCAATCGTGGCGTATTCCACGCGATGATCTTCATATGAAGTCCATTCGACTAGACCGTGATATTCCAGTTCTCTCAGCTGCTGGGTCAGCATTTTTTGTGTAATGCCAGGCAGTGAGGTTTTAAACTCATTGAAGCGTTTGGTTCCTTCATTCAAGTTCCATAAGATAAGAACCTTCCATTTGCCGCCGATCAGGTCGATGACCAGATCAATCGCGCAATCGTATTGTTCGTATAACAGTTTCATGATTGAATCTTCCAGGTTTCCATATGGTGCCTTGTTATGATGTGGTTCAGTATATATTATAAACCTTGTTAGGTAGAACTAGTTTTCGAAGGAGATGACAAATAGATGAAAGCATTGCTTTTACATGAAAAAGGCCTTTGGAAAGAAATGAAGGTCGAAGAAATTCAAACACCACAGCCAGGTAAAGGTGAATTATTGATTGAGGTTCATGCAGTCGGCTTGAACCCTGTTGATTATAAAACTGCCACCAACGGCAATCCGAATTGGACGTACCCTCATGTCCTTGGGCTTGATGTAGCAGGCGTGGTCGCTGAAACAGGTGATGGTGTCACTCAATGGAAGAAAGGTGACAGAGTAGTATACCATGGCAACCTTACTAAAAAAGGCGGATACGCTGAGTACACAATCGCAATGGCTCATGCTGTCTCCCGCATTCCTGAGGAAATCAGCTTTGAAGATGCCGCCGCAATCCCTACAGCAGGATATACGGCATACCAGGCACTCTACAGAAAGCTTCCTTTAGATCAAATTGAGTCAATCGTCATCCATGGCGGTGCCGGCGGGGTAGGAGGCTTCGGCGTCCAATTGGCCAAGCTTGCTGGTAAAACGGTTATTTCCACAGCGTCCAGTTCCAATCATGAATATGTTAAGTCATTAGGAGCCGACTATGTCATTGATTACACAAATGAAGATGTTGTTGCGCAGGTCATGGAGATTACAGAAGACGTTGGTGTCGACGCAGTGGTTGATGCTGTAAGCAGACAAAGCTCGACAGCTTCACTGGACATGCTTGGCTATATGGGACACATTGTTTATATCTCTGGTCCACCTGAATTCACAAAAATTCCTGGGTTTACAAAAGTACCTTCTTATCATGAAATCGCACTGGGTGCTGCTTATCAACACGGCGGCTTCAAAGCTGAGAAAGACCTTGCAGTTATGGGAGATGCCATGCTCAGCCTGATGGCAGAAGGCAAACTAACCTCCATGCTAAAAGAAGTAATTCAACTCGAGGAGGTTCCTGCAGCATTAGAACGTTTAGCAGAACGCCATGTTAAAGGGAAGATCGTAGCGAAGGTAAAATAAGTACTATATATCAAACAATCCTACTTAATAAATGGGTGGCTTATTTTTTAAATTTAGCTAGGTTCCATGACATCTGAAGTGCTGCCAGCCAGTTAGATTAGCAGGCGAGGACGTTTAGGAATATTTATAAAAAATGACTTGTGGGAACGACTATCACGCCTAAAATTACTTTAATATGGAAACCTTACTTAACGTAGTAAGGTTTTTTTATGCAACAAGTGACAAATATTGAAATTTGTCACTTGTCATTATTCGGTCGATTTGTTAAACTGAATCCATATTGAACTGGAGGTAATGAACCATATGAAATATAGAAAACTTGGACAAACAGATTCAACTATTTCTGCTCTGGGACTTGGCTGCATGGGTATGTCAGACTTATATGGCGCTGCTGATCGAAAAGAAAGCGTCGCTACGATCCATGAAGCAATGGAAAAAGGAGTTACTTTGTTTGATACAGGAGACTTCTATGGTGTCGGGCACAACGAATTATTGCTCCGTGAGGCATTCGAGGGACGTAAGCGCGACCAGGCATTCATCGCTGTCAAATTCGGTGTATTGCGTTCTCCTGATGGCAGCTGGCTTGGCGTGGATAATCGTCCGCAGGCTGTTAAGAATTCACTTGCGTATACATTAAAGCGTTTAGGGGTGGATTACATCGATCTTTACCAGCCAGCACGTGTGGATCCTAATGTGCCGATTGAAGAAACTGTAGGTGCCATTGCTGATATGGTGAAGGCAGGTTACGTAAAAAATATTGGCTTATCTGAGGCAAATGCCGAAACAGTCAGACGTGCACATGCTGTTCATCCAATCAGCTGGCTGCAAATCGAATACTCCCTGTTCAGCCGCGGAATAGAAGCAGAAATCCTGCCAACCTTACGGGAACTGGGTATCTCCCTTTCAGCATATGGAGTCCTTTCACGCGGTCTGTTGAGTGGGAAATGGTCAAAGGATCGCCAGGGCGCACCTGAATTCCGTTCATTCGCTCCACGCTTCATGGGCGAAAATCTGGATAAAAACTTGGCATTAGTAGAATCTTTAAGGGAAGTGGCTGAAAAGAAAGGTACTACTGTGGCAGAGCTTGCTATTGCTTGGGTTCTTTCACGCGGGGAGGATGTCATCCCGTTAATCGGTGCAAGGAAACGCTCGCAGCTGCAGGATGCATTAAGTGCGGTTGACCTTGAATTGAGCCCAGCTGACCTTGAGGAAATCGAAGCTGCTGTTCCCGCTGAAGCAGTAGCTGGAACCCGCTATGCAGCCGAACAAATGGGTATGCTGGGGGTAGAGTAAAGAAGATGTCAGATCAGGCTTTAACAAAGGACGCCATTTTAGATGCAGCGGAACAAGTACTGCGCAGATTTGGCCCTGAAAAAACAAGTGTCGTTGATGTTGCCAGATCCCTGAGTGTCAGTCACGGCACAATCTACCGACATTATCCGAGTAAAGCATCATTGCGCGAGGCTGTAGCGAAAAGATGGCTGCACAGAATTATTACACCATTGGAGACTGTTTTTGAAAAGCAATGCTCTTCGACGGAACGCCTGCATTTTTGGGTGGAAACGCTGATTAGCATTAAACACAATTTAGTAAAAGAAGATCCAGAGCTGTTTTCCATGTACACAACACTTGCAGAAGAATCAGTTGAAGTGATTTCAGCACATATAGAAGACTTAATCGGACAAATCGTACCAATTATTGAAGAAGGCATTGAAAATAAAGAGTTCAAGACAAAGGATGCCAAAGACATGGCAGCTGCGGTTTTTTACGCAACAGCTAAATTCCATCATCCCGCACATGCGAAAGAATGGGCATCACCCACGATCAGTCAGGAATTCGATGTGGTGTGGGACTTGATTCTTACTGGAATATCAAATTAATACTTGAACAGGAAACACCGAATCGAATCAGTTTATTCGGTGTTTTTTTCGTTTGAAATTAAAGAAATCTGCTTAGCGATAAATCACCCCTTGAATACCAATCTCCCGCAACAAGTAAAAAAATAACCTCAACTGGTGAAAAAACGATTCCAACTGGTGAAAAAACCAATTCAACTGGTGAAAAAACGATTCTAACTGGTGAATAATTCAATTCAACTGTTGAAATCATCAATTCGGCTATATAGAAAGCTGAAAATCTGAAAATCACCTTGAAAAATCAAACTGTAACTTACTCAACGGGGAGAAAAATGATTTAAAGAAGGAGAAAAGCTCTCCAACAACCGTTTCAAACAAAGCAAGTTCATGTGCTCTGCTAAAAATTACCTAAAATTCAGCAACTTTTCCCCATTAAAAAACGTCGCATCTACAAACGGTATATCATTATTTGTTGAATTGCCCAAATTGTGATATATTTTAAGGACTTAAACCCCTATTTTCTCCATTAAATTTCCTCACTATTCTTCATTAAAAAGATTCCAGTGGGAATTGATGATACAGGCATAAATATAAACAGGAGCTGAATTATGGAAACGAAACTAAAAAAGGATCTTAAGATTTTCGCCTTGGGCGGACTTGGTGAGATCGGTAAGAACACGTATGTAATTGAATATAAAAATGAAATGGTACTCGTCGATTGCGGAATTAAGTTCCCGGACAATGATTTGCTCGGGATTGATTATGTGCTCGCGGATTACACGTATTTAAAACAGAACCAGGACAAGCTTGTCGGAATTTTTGTTACACATGGACATGAAGACCATATTGGCGGATTGCCATTTTTGCTGCAGGAAGTGAAGGCACCGATTTACGGTGGTGATTTTGCAGTAGAACTAATTAAATCAAAGCTTACAGAGCATAAAATAAAAGGCGTTACGTTCCATCAAATCAACAACGATACCGTGGTGGAGTTCCAGAATATTAAAGTCCGCTTTTTCCGTACGACCCACAGTATCGCGGATTCATTTGGTGTGGTTGTTACTACTCCAGAGGGAAATGTCGTCCACACAGGTGATTTCAAGTTTGATTTGACTCCAGTTGGACAGGGAACTGATTTTCAAAAAATCGCGGAAGTCAGCAGTGAAGGCGTGCTGTGCTTATTATCCGACAGCACAAACGCTGAAGTTCCTGGTTTCTCCGTTTCGGAAAAAAGAGTCGGAGAGGCGATTGAGGATATTTTTCAGACTGTGGATGGCAGGGTTATTTTTGCCACATTTGCGTCGAACATCGACCGCATCCAGCAGGTTGTTAAGTCTTCATTAAAGCATAACCGTAAAATGGCCGTTGTCGGCCGCAGCATGGAAAAAACGATTGAGATTGGCAGACGCCTTGGTTATATCACGGCGCCGGACGAGGCTTTCATCAGCATCAATGAAATCGGACAGGCTCAAAGCAATGAGCTTACCATTATTTGTACGGGAAGCCAGGGGGAACCGATGGCGGCACTTGCAAGAATCGCCAATGGAACACATCGCCAAATTTCAGTCATTCCGGGAGATACGATTGTGTTCTCATCTTCACCGATTCCAGGCAATACGATTAGTGTTAACCGCGTAATAGATAAGCTTCACCGCATCGGTGCTGAAATCATTCACCATAAAATCAGTGAAGTCCATACTTCAGGTCACGGGAAGCAAGAAGAGCAGAAGCTGATGATCAAGTTGTTGAATCCGAAGTATTTCATCCCGATTCACGGAGAGTATCGCATGCTTGATCAGCATGTGAAATTGGCTGAACAATGCGGCATCCCTCGTGAAAATTGCTTTATTTTAGACAATGGAGATGTTCTTGAACTGTCTGCTGACGGCGGCCAGGTCGGCGGAAAAGTCCCTGCTCAGCCTGTTTATGTTGATGGAAGCGGCATCGGAGACATCGGAAACATTGTTTTAAAGGATAGAAGAGTGCTTTCACAGGATGGACTCGTCATTGTCACGATGATGATCGACCGTGAGAAAAACCAGCTTGTCAACAAGCCAACCGTCGTAACAAGAGGGTTCGTCTATGTAAGAGAATCAGGCAACCTTATGAAAAATGTTGAAGAGGTCATTACGGATAAAATCGTTACTGAACTGGCCAGCGGCACGAAAGATTGGTCAAGTCTTAAAAAAGCAGTAATCGACGTAGTTAATCCGTTCTTATATAGCAAGACTGGCAGAAGACCGATGATTTTACCGATTATTATGGAACTAAAATAAAATTTTGGAACACACTAAACATAACTTGTTTGGTGTGTTTTTTGTTTTGTTAACGGTCATGTTGATTTTCTGTTGAATGGAGCGGAAATCAGACAAGTAAAACAGAGTATTGTTTTAAGCTTCTCATTGTTTCCTAAAGGAAACAATTTTGCGCAACTATCACGAACATGGATGAAGGTAAAAAGGTTGCTGTAGACCCACACATATATCGATTGTTAAAATGTTTTAGCAGTTGATTGGAGGATTTAAGCATGGATGAACAACGTTATCAAAATTTGAAATTAGGCGAGCGGGGAGCAATCATCAGCATTGCTGCATACATAATTTTGTCCGCGTTAAAATTGTTTGTCGGATATATCAGTGACTCAGAAGCATTGATGGCCGATGGATTGAATAATACAACAGATATTTTGGCGTCCGTTTCCGTATTAATCGGATTGCGGCTGTCGCAAAAGCCGGCAGATGAAGACCATTTATACGGGCATTGGAAATCAGAAATGGTCGCTTCGATGGTCGCGTCCTTTATTATGATTCTTGTTGGGCTACAGGTGTTATACAGCGCGGTCACTTCGATTTTTGAAGGAGGAAATGAAGCGCCAGATCTCATTTCTGCCTGGACAGGTTTATTTGCTGCACTGGTTATGTACCTTGTCTATCGATACAATCGCAAGCTTGCTCTTAAAATAAAGAGCCATTCCGTTATGGCCGCTGCTAAAGATAATTTGTCTGATTCTTGGGTGAGTATCGGAACCGCAGTCGGTATTATCGGATCACAATTTGGGTTACCTTGGCTGGATCCTGTTACAGCTTTTGTTGTAGGCGTTCTTATTTTAAAAACAGGCTGGGACATTTTCCGTGAAGCTTCGCACCAGCTTACAGACGGATTTGATGTTGCCTTGATCAAGGAATATAAAGAAACTATATGCGATGTTGTTGGCGTAAAAGGAATAAAGGATTTAAAGGCGAGGAGCTATGGCAATAATATCGTCGTCGACATTGTCATCACCGTGAACCCCACCCTGGATATTAGCAGTGCGCATGATATTTCCACGAGAGTTGAGAAAAAATTAGTAGACGAATTTGAAATCTATGATGTTCATGTGCATGTCGAGCCGGATTGAACGGACTAGGAAAAATTATTAATTATTCATGAATGGTTAATGCTATACTTAGGTCTATTCGATTTTGAAGGGTAAGGTAGCTATTCATGAAATTTATCAAATCGCAAATGAAACAATTAATCAAAGAAAATCCAGAACTACAAACCCGCTTAACTAGCTTGATTAAAGAGCATGAACTAGAGAAAAACTTGGCCCTTAAGGCCTTATATCATTCTGAGGTTGCTGAGGGCGGAAAGTATCAGCTCGCGTACCAAGCACTTGACTTGCCCAAGGGGTGAGTCTTTTTTTATGAAAGATTGTTTTCGCAGTGATTGTAATCAGTTCTACTTTTAAAAAAAGAAGGCAACGAACTCTCGTAAGGGCGTTGCCTTTTTGCATAGTAAAAAAACAAATTTTTATATGAAAATTGAATGTTTATTCTGAAAATTACCCTATAATAAAGAGGGACCATCATTGTAACAGAAACTAAAAAGATGTGTTCGCCGTTCAATAAAAAAAGGCCTCATGATATACATAAGTACCAATTTAAACTGAAGCAAAAAAATTAAATTTAATTTAGGAGGTTATCATGGGAAGATTAGTTCATTTCGAAATTCATGTGAGTGATATGGAACGGGCAAAGAAGTTTTATGGTGAGGTATTCGGGTGGTCCTTTCAGGATTGGAGTGACTATGCGGGAATGCCGTACTATGGAGCAGTGACTGGCGATGAGAAAGAACCTGGGATCAATGGTGCTTTGATGCAGCGGAAAGGTAACCCTCCGGAAGCAAATCAAGCTATGAATGGATTTGCATGTACAATGGGAGTGGAAAATTACGATCAAACAGAAGCTAAAATTCTTGAGCATGGAGGCAAGGTCGCACTGCCAAAGCATGCTCTGCCTGGAATGGCGTGGCAAGGTTACTACCTCGACCCGGAAGGCAATATATTCGGAGTTCACCAACCCGATGAGAATGCTAAATAGAATTGCAGTTAGGTGAATAAAATCATGAACTCAAAAGAAACGGCAGGCATGCTTGAAAATGTGCGCAATACCTGTCTTGCTCTGCCTGAAGCTGTAGAAATCATCGACGGTTTCGGTCACAATACATTTAAAATCAATGGAAAATCGTTCGTGATTTCAGGTGAAAGTGCGAAAGGATTCAGCTTGTCTTTCAAGTCAGACCGGGAAACTCAAGCGTTATTGCTACAGAAAGAGTATTTTTTCAAAACCCCATATATAGGTCATCATGGCTGGGTTTCGATTGAAAATCCGGAGTCAGAGAACTGGGATGAGCTGAGTGATCTCATTCAAGAAGCCTATTTGCGTGCTGCACCGAAGCGTTTGGTCAAAAATTGGATTGAGAAGAATAAGTAGTGAAGAAAGGCGGGTAATCTGCCTTTCTTTATTTTTACTATTTTCTTCAACTTCACTATTTTCCTTCCCAGCTGTATCCAGATACTTTTATCATGTAAACTAGTATAGTTATGGAATGGATACAGGAAGGAATGGACCAGTTTGAATTACAATCACCTAGAGCCGCGCTCTTATATATATAATTACGCGTTACCAGATGAAGAAAGAGAGTTATGTGCCCTGGAAATGCGCTCGTTTTTCGGCGTGGATACGGATTCAAGCATTCTTGAAAGTAGGATTAAAATAGACTCGAGCAGAAGCCCGTTCATGAGAGGTCGCCTGGACGTCTGGTTTGAAGGCGAAAAACTAGAGGACCTTATTGAGCAGGTAAAGCAGTTAGAGTTAAATGGCTCTACTTTTAAAGTGATATATGTAAAAGTCACCGGCCCAGATAAAGTTAGTTTTAAAGAGAGACGCCGAATAGAACGTGAAGTTGGCCTGCACATTCCCGGGGAACCGGATTTGAATAATCCTGAGCTTGTGTTTGCCCTGATGAATGCAGGAGGACGCTGGGTATTCGGTGAATATCACAGCAGTGAAGCAGTGTGGCTGCATCACCAGCAGAAGCCTCATAGCTATTCAACGTCACTAAGTACTCGAGTTGCCAGGGCAGTCGCGAATATTGCCGTTCCCGACCCGACAGGAAAAAAGGCGATCGATCCTTGCTGCGGAATTGGAACGGTTGTCGTTGAAGCCCTGTCAATGGGAATAGATATGGTCGCCAGTGATATCAATCCGCTTATCCTCCCAGGGACTCGGGAAAATATCGCTCATTTCGGCTATTCGACGGAAGTGAAATTCAGGGACATCCGTGAAGTGACGGGCCTTTATGATGTGGCGATTATTGATATGCCATATAATCTGTGCTCCGTTATTACGCCAGAAGAGCAGCTCGAGATGCTGCAAAGCACCCGCGAATTCGCGGATAAAGTCGTGATCGTTACGATTGAACCGATTGATTCCATCATCGAAAATGCAGGCTTCAAAATAGCGGACCGTTGTATTGTGAGAAAAGGCACCTTCGAACGCGAAATTATTGTCTGTCAAAAATAGATAAATGAAAAGGACGATTATGGCTGGCATAATCGTCCTTTCTTATGGTTCCTATTAAGTGTGTTTTCACATTGATCTTCAATTCGAGCCCTATTTAATCGCCTTGCTCACTCTAAGCTTCTTTCCTTTAATGGTTGCATCCTCCATCGCCTGGATAACCAACGAGCCTTTTCCATTCAGGATATCCACATATGTCATCGTATCGTGGATGGTGATGATGCCGATATCATCTGCGGTTACTCCAGGGATCTTTGCGATCGTTCCCACGAAGTCTACTGCGCGAAGCTTCTTCTTTTTCCCGCCGCTAAAATGAAGCTTCGTGATTCCCTGGTTGATTCGGGCAGTTTTGTTATTTTTGACGACACGGCGGCCGCCGATTTTTTCTTCGAAAGCAGCCTGGTTGCTGGCAACCTCTTGTTTGCTCGGCGCATCTGCCACAGGAATTTCAAAGCCGATGTATCGTTCGATTGCCTTGATGAATTTCCCTTCATAAGGTGTAGCGAACGTAATCGCTTTTCCTTTGTTGCCAGCGCGACCCGTCCGGCCTGTGCGGTGGACATAGCTTTCTTTTTCCATCGGAACGTCATAGTTGATGACGATCGATACATTATCGACGTCAATTCCCCTTGCGGCAACATCAGTGGCGACAAGATAGCGGAAATTGCCCATTTTAAAACCATTCATCACTGCAAACCGATCTTCCTGCTCTAACCCGCCATGAAGCCTTTCAATCGAATAATTGGCTGCGTCAAGCTGAGCGTAGACGGTGTCGACATTCTCCTTCGTCCTGCAAAAAATAATGCAGCTGTCAGGGTTTTCAACAACTGTAATGTCCTTAAGCAGCGCAATTTTCTCTTCTTCCTTTACTTCAATCAATGAATGTTCAATCGTACTCGTTGTCACACCAGTAGAGGCAATTTGGATTTGAACAGGTTCCTTCATATATTGATGGCAAAGATTTTCGACATCCTTAGGCAGGGTAGCAGAGAATACCATCGTCACTCTGTCCTGTGGAAGTTGTTCGATGATCCATTCAACTTGTTCAATAAACCCCATGTTCAGCATTTCATCTGCTTCATCGATGATTAGATATTTAATTTTGTCCAGAAGGAGCGTTTCTCTTTCGATATGATCAATCACACGGCCAGGGGTGCCAACAACGACATGCGTTTTTTGCTTCAACTCTTCTTTTTGTTTAGAAAACGGTTCTTTCCCATAAACAGCCGCCGCTTTGATCCTTTTAAATCTTCCGATATTCGTGATGTCTTCGCGGACTTGAGCAGCAAGCTCCCTGGTAGGGGTAAGAATCAAAGCCTGCGGCAACTTTTCTTCCCACTCAATCATGTCGCAGATCGGAATCCCGAATGAAGCCGTCTTTCCGCTTCCTGTCTGGGATTTCACGACAAGGTCCTGATTTTGTAATGCTAATGGAATTACTTCTGTTTGAACCTCAGTGGGGTTTTCATATTTAAGCACACTGAGTGCCCGTTTAATTTCATCGCTTAAATTGTAATCCTCAAAACTTTTTTCGCTCATGTATTAACCTCTTTTATTTTTTATTATTCCACTTATATATAGGATTCTCGCAATGAATCATCATATGCATAAACTGAATAGTATTCATTATACTTGAAATGCCGGACTAATGAATTTTAATTTTAAATGTAAGGCTCTGTTAAACAAGGCTGTTGATTTTCGTTCCAGGCGCTTCGCTTTCCGCGG
>NZ_JBALSS010000006.1:382627-387851 GCF_036967045.1 Bacillus sp. JJ1609
CACTACAATCAACAGGTTAAAAAAACCCCATTAGGCTTTAACAGAGCCAAATGTAAAAAGAGGGCAGCTATCGTATGAGAAGGGGAACTTTCGCTCTCACATTGATAAAAATGCCCATTCTTATAGAAGGATTCACAATTTCACAATAAATTCATCGATACCTAATGGGGTTTATAAGATATAATAAAAATAAGGAAGAAAACGATTACATTTTACGGGAGGGTGTTGGGAATGGACTATCTAGAAGTAAAATCACAATTAGAGGCATTGCAGATGGCACTCGTTACGAAAATGCAAAATCCTGATTTATCATTAGATGAAAAAGAAAGTATTCTCAGATCAATCGCAAACTATGAATACATTATTGAGCTGACATGCATGAATCATTTTGAGCGCGGGACATTGATACATTAAAAATATTTCTAATAAAATGGTGCCGGGTTCTGGTGCCTTTTTTTATTAGAAAATAAAAAAGGCAGATTCCTCGTCTGCCGATTTTTTTGGCTATAATACTCCGCTCAATGGCTTCATGCTGAAATAATCGAGCGCATGATTGACCTGAAGGATGTTGTAGATTTTCTTTTCGATGCAAAATTGAATGATAAGGTCGGATGTATCGCTGTCTGACAAGGAGTAGCCGGCAGAGCTTAATAGCTTGTCGGTTTCTTTTTTGTTCAGCTCGAGGGCAAGCGCCAGCGCGAGCACTGTATTTTTACTTGGCCGGTATTTCGGATTGGAACGGATTTTGGAAAACAGGCGTCGGTCCATTCCTGCTTTCTTGTAGATCTCAGCATCTGTGGCACCTTTTTTATCGATCATCTTAAAAAGAACATCCTGGAGGGTCGGCTGCCTTTTGTTATTAATGAACATCTCGATCTCTATCGGCGAGATGCTTTCCATGACGGAATCATAATCCATGGATTCCTGCGAGTTATACAGGATGATTTCCTTTTCCATGATGACAGCCAGGTTAATCTCGAGATATTCCTGCAATTCTTCCAGAATCTTTGTATCTAGCATGTGGTCAGCTCCCCGAAAATGTCGCTCAGCAGGCGACCAAATTATGGATGATTCTAGATATGATTATATCAGATTAAACATAGGAGGTTGACGATGATGAACAACAATTTAACAGAAATCATCTTCCTGCTGGACCGAAGCGGTTCGATGGCAGGGCTTGAAAGTGACACAGTAGGAGGTTTCAATGCTTTTATAAAAAGACAGTCTGAACTCGATGGAGACACAATCCTGACAACGGTACTGTTTGATGATGAATACGAAGTCTTGTGGAATGGAATCGATGCCCGAGAAGTGAAGCTTACTGAAAAGGAATATTTCGTGCGGGGGACGACAGCTATGCTGGATGCAGTCGGTAAATCAATCATTGATGTAGGGTATAGGCTTTCGAAAACAAGTGAAGACCGCCGGCCAGGAAAAATCATTTTTGTCATCACGACGGATGGAATGGAAAATGCAAGCCGTGAGTTCACGTATGAAAAAGTAAAGGAACTGATCAGGCATCAGCAGGAGAAGTACAACTGGGAATTCATTTTCATGGGCGCAAATATCGACGCTGCCAAAGAAGCTGACAGCCTGGGGATCAATATTGAAAACTCGTATAACTTCGAAGCATCACATAAGGGTGTCGAGAACATGTATGAAATGATTTCTGAATCAATTACTGAAAAAAGAATGAAACTTTAAAACTGGGAGGATATGAAAATGAAGAAACCTTTCTATAAAAAATGGTGGGTGTGGCTGATTGCGATTATCGTAGTATTTGCCATTGCAGGTGGCAGCGGGGAAGAGGAGGAAACCGCACAAAAGGTAAAAAGTGACGCTGCAGAAACTTCAGCAACGGATAGGACAGCAAAGCAGGAAGAAACGAAAGCTGAGCCTGCGAAAGAAGAATTCGCTGTGGGGGAACAAGTTCAACTAGGAGACAATGTTCTGACAGTAACAAAGGTTGAGAAATCTGCCGGCGGAGAATTTGACCAGCCAAAGGATGGGCACGAATATGTCATCGTAACAGTCGAAATCAATAATGCAGGGGACGAGAACATTTCTTATAATCCATTTGATTTTAAGATGTCCAACAGCCAGGGACAAATCGTCGATCAGGCCTTCACCACGGTTGATACAAACACAGCCTTGCAATCTGGTGAACTGGCACCAGGCGGAAAAGTATCCGGAACGATCGCCTTCGAACAGCGAGCAGGCGACACGGGTTTGCAGCTGCAGTACACACCAAGCTTTTGGTCAGACAAAACGATTAAAGTGAATTTGCAATAATGAGGGAGAGCGGCATAGCCGTTCTCTTTTTATCTTTGCTGTTCTTGTTAAAAATAACATCTTTCTTACTGCTTCTAACTAACCTTTTTCCAGTAATCGGGCAGGTTTTTTAAAAAATATGAAGAATTTTATGGAAAAGAAAAAATTACTTATATTAGATTGGAAATGAGGAGCATTAAATTGTTTGTTGTTAAAGAAGGTACATTATATTCAGACAGCTTTTTAGATCTTAAAGTTAAGCTACTGTATCCGGGATATGGAGAATATGGAAACATTCCATTTTATGGTTGTGTTTTGTTTCTGGCAGGAACTGATACAAGAGTTGGCTCCATTGTTTTAAGAATTGGTGAGATGATGGCCTCTAAAGAATACTACTATGATTGTCATATCGGCTACCATATTGATGAAGAGTTTAGAGGACGAGGATTTGCTGTAAGAGCTTGCAGGCTTGTAAGTGAAGTAGCAAAATTGCATGATATAACAGAAATTTTTATTACGTGTAATGATCAAAATGCTGGGTCGATTAGAGTAATAGAAAAACTTGGAGCGCAGTATTTAGAGACTATAGTAATTCCTGAGGAGTACCTTGACGAGCATGACCAAAGCAATAAAAGACATCGATACAAATGGATATTAGAAAATAGATAATCATACAACTCCTGTATGAAAAAAATTTGTTTTTAAGTCTACAGATTACTTTATTTTATTAAAGCTGCCAATTTAACCCGGCAGCTTTTTCAGTTGATCCGAAAAAAATGGTGGAAGTATTATATCGGATTAACATATAATGTAATCGTTAGTGTAATATTACACTTTTATTGTACCGGGAATGGAGGCAAGTATTTTGAAGCTATCTCGTATAAATAACAATAAACAGGTAATCTATAAAAATCCATTTTTTCTTGGAATGATAGTAAGTGTATTTGTTGTTTTCGTATTTTTGAGCATCCCTCTTGAAAAAAGAAAATACGGCCTCACTCAGAGCAATCTGGCAACGGATTATACAGGCCTGCTCCCTGAACGGATCGAAGGAATAGTTAAAGCCGGGAATCGTGCTGAACTGCAAAAGATCGTGAAGGAAGCAAATGAAAAAGACCAGCATATTTCAGTTGCAGGCCTACAACATTCACAAGGCGGTCACACCTATTACAAAGAGGGTGTGGTAGTAGATATGAAGACATTCAATAAAATCCTGAAAATAGACAAACAGAATAAAACGATAAAAGTAGAAAGCGGAGCAACGTGGGAAGACGTCCAAGAAGCCATTCAACCTTTGGGGCTGGCATTAAAAGTCACACAGTCACAATCTATTTTTACAATTGGAGGATCGCTTTCAGTCAATGCTCATGGGCGGGATATCCGTTTTGGCCCAATGGCTGGAACCGTTAAGGAAATGACGATCTTGACCCCGACTGGGGAAATTAAAAGTGTAACGCGAAGTGATTCCGAGGAATGGATGAAGTATGTGTTAGGCGGCTATGGCTTATTTGGTATCATTTTAGATGTCACTTTGGAATTAACAGAAAATGAAATTTACACTATACATACAGAAGAACTCCAAACGAAAGAATATGAAACCTATTTTGCAAACCTGTTAAAAAATGAGGATGCAGCTATGCATTATGCAAGGGTTAGTGTTGCCCCGGATTCCTTTTTAGAAGAAATGTATGTGATCGATTACAATTCTACTGGGAAACAGGATCATCAAACGCCGCTTAAAAAGGAGCACGGTGCCCGGATAGGAAAATTGGCAATGGATCTTGGCCGGCAAGGCGGGGGATTTGAGGATCTTTTCTGGGAAAATCAAAAGCTGCTTATTAAGTCACTCGATGGAGACAGAATTACCCGGAATAACGTGATGCGGGGGAATTCGGAATTTATGGAATTCACGGATCCTGGGCGGGTGGAAGTACTGCAGGAGTTTTTCATTCCAGTGGATCAGTATGAGGAATATATCAATGATTTAAAAGGATTTCTTCCTGCTAATGATAAGGATGAAGATTTTAAAATTCACAATATTACTGTTCGTTACGCTGCAAAGGACGATTTTACAAGTTTAAAATATGCCAAAGAAGATATGTTTGGACTCGTCATTTTAATACAACACGGATTAAAAGAAAAAGAGATTAGTAATGCAGAAGCAATCATTCAGCAATGGACTGATGTAACGCTCAAGCACGGTGGAGTTTATTATCTCCCCTATTATCACTATCAATCAAAAGAACAATTCAGAAAGTCCTATCCAGAGTGGGAGAAGTTCCATGATGAAAAATTAAGAAGAGATCCAAACGGCGTTTTTCAAAACGTCTTTTATGACTATTACTTTTAAAGAAGGAGCCATCACATGACAAAAAGGAGTGAACGGTATATCCCGCTCGTAGTATCGGTTGGTCAGGTTGCTATTTTTCCATATTATATTCTTTGGCTAAAACAAGCATCACTCACATTTACCTTATTTACATGGTTATTTGCAGCCTTCTCTTTTACTGCTGCCATGGGCTATCGTGTCTTTCAAACGACTTCCCATACGAAGGTTCATTTTGTTTACATGGGGATGGGTTCTGTTTATTTAACTGTGGGATTTCTAAGGCATTCGTTTGAATTTCTTCCCTATCTTGCTCTCTTATTACAGGTTATTTTAGGGTTTTTACAAGGGTACCATCATGCATGGCATATCGAGCAGAAAGCCTTCCGCCTGCACGCTATTCATCACTATCTCCTTGTTGGAACAATTATGGTCGCACTTTCTTTTGTAAAAATAATTTCCCCAATCATCTTTATTTCTGCCTTTGGGATTGTTTTATTCGTTTGCGGGATTTGGTTAACGTTAAAAAATCGTGATGGCAATTCTAGAATTTTAGTAGAAGAACAGGAAGGCAGCTCATAACCAATCGCGAGCAAAAAAACGAGTTGAGTTGTTCTCGGAAGGCTT
>NZ_JBALSS010000006.1:387936-388072 GCF_036967045.1 Bacillus sp. JJ1609
TTCTCGGAAGGCTTCTCATGACCACTCGCTGGAGAAAAAACGAGTTGAGTTGTTCTCGGAGGTCTTCTCATGACCACTCGCGAAAGAAAAACCGAACTGAGTGGTTCTAATAAGTCTTCTCATGACCATTCGCGAG
>NZ_JBALSS010000006.1:388193-410898 GCF_036967045.1 Bacillus sp. JJ1609
CATTCGCGAGAGAACAACCGAGTTGAAATTGTTCTAATAAGTCTTCTTATGACCATTCGAGAAAGAAAAACCGAGTTGAATGGTTCTAATAAGTCTTCTCATGACCATTCACAATAGAAAAAGAAGAATCGGGAGACCATCGAACTAGATGGCCTCCCTGTTTTTATGTGTAATAGTTAATAAGAATGGGGGCGATTTTGCGGCTTTTTCATGTTTGACATTTTCCTGACATAGAGGAAATATCAAAAATTATAAACGAATAGCTAGTACATATGCTTTCTTATCATTTTTCAGCTTTTATAATATTTTTTTGATTTTTTTCAGTCTGACATTTTGCTGACATATTCAACCGTTAAATTATGAGTATAAGGTTCATGTCCACGTTGAACCTGAAATAAAAAACGAAAGAATTTAGGAGGATGTCAAATATGAAGAAATCAGTATTAGGTTTTACAATCGCAGGAGCATTACTTTTAGGAGGCTACGCCACAACGTCATTAGCTAATGATGACACCACAAGTTCCACTGTAGGTTCAAAGCTAAGTTTTATGGGAAAAGGTTTTGGTCATAAAGGATTTTTCGGAGGCAATTCTGAGGAACTGATTGCCAAGGCAAAGGATCTTGGAATCAGCACATCAGGTAAAGATGCTGAAACTTTAATGGGTGAGATTCGAGAGGCTACCATCAAGAATGAAGCGAAAGAGCTGGGAATCAAGACAGCCAATAAGGATATCGATACGCTTTCCGAGGAAGTACAATTGGCCAAGCTCAAAGAAACTGCTAAGGATCTTGGTATCTCGACTGATGGAAAAGATGCAGCTGCCCTTCATGATGCGATCCGTTTAGCTAACCTTAAAAAAGAAGCAAAAGAGCTTGGGGTTTCAACAGATAACAAAGATGCCCAAACACTAATGGAAGATATTCGTACAGCTTCATTAAATAAAAAGGCTAAGGAACTAGGTGTTGCTACTGATGGAAAAGACCTGCAGACTTTGCAGAATGAAGTGTTTACAGCTTCAGTAACCAAAGAAGCGAAGAAGCTTGGCATCACTGTAGATGGCAAGGACACCAGAGAAGTGGCGCAGGAAGTGCAGACTGCTAAAGTGAAAGCAGATGCTAAAGAATTGAAAATCACAATCGACGGAAAAACAATCAGAGAGATTGCACAAGAAGTACAAGAGAAAAAAGTAGTGAACCTGGCGAAAGATCTTGGAATTTCTACTTCAAATAAAGATACACGTGAGCTTATTGAAGCAATTAAGGCCAAGGATGCGGATAAACTAGATGAATTAACAGATGACGAATTCGGTCTATTCGGTAAAGGGGGATTTGGGCATGATGGAGGTTTCGGAGGAAAATGCGGTTTCGGGCATGAAGGTGGCTTGGGAGAAAAAGGCGGATTCGGACCTGAAGGCGGTCGTGGCGGTAACCACCATGATGGCGGCGGACGCGGTTTCTAAAGAATAAAAAGGCCAGGAAGTCCCCGGTATATAACTGGGGATTTTTCTTGTATAGTAAATAGTGATAAATTTATCTTTGAGAATTGTCCAGCTCCAGCGCCTAGCCCCTCGGGTCATAAGCCGTCTCCCTACAGAAACCAGGATTTCCTGCGGGAGCCGTCTTACGCCTGTCGGGGCTGACCAAGGCGCTTGCGCTTTTCGTTATAGGAGGGGCAGCAATGAAGACCATATTAATCATTGAAGATGAACAAACGATTTCGAGAGTATTAGCTGTGTATCTAAAACATGAAGGCTATGATGTGGTTCAGGCATTCGATGGGCTGGAAGGGCTGCATGCTTTTACAGCAAAT
Source organism: Bacillus sp. JJ1609 (assembly GCF_036967045.1). Taxonomy (NCBI): domain Bacteria; kingdom Bacillati; phylum Bacillota; class Bacilli; order Caryophanales; family Bacillaceae; genus Bacillus; species Bacillus sp. JJ1609. The sequence continues at coordinate 390,004 of NZ_JBALSS010000006.1, forward strand.
GAGCCGAATCTCGTATTGCTGGATGTTATGCTTCCTGGAATGGATGGCTGGGATGTCCTGAAGGAGATTCGCAAAACCAGTCCGTGTCCGGTCATCATGCTGACTGCCCTCGGAGATATCGATTATCGGCTGAAGGGATTGAATCAAGGCGCGGACGATTACATTTCCAAGCCATTTGTTGGAGAAGAAGTGGTTGCCAGAGTCAATGCCGTGCTTCGCCGCTCTTCCAATGTCCTGGATACTGATAACACGAAACAGTTTGGCAACTTGAAAATTAATCTGGATTCACACGTTGTCACGATCGGTGGAGAAACGGTTGTATTAACGCCAAAAGATCTTAGCTTGCTTATTTTTTTAGCAGAGAGACCGAATAGAACCTTTACTAGAGAAGATTTAATTGAAAATATATGGGGAATGGATTATGACGGTAGTGACCGGGCAGTGGATTTATCGGTAAAACGAATCCGCCAGTCGCTGTCAGCCTGGCCCGCATCACAAGGCGAAATCCGGACGCTAAGAGGATTGGGGTATCAGTTCAGTGTTTACGAAAAGTAAAAAACAAACAACTTTGCTGCGTTACTGGACAACGAGGTATCTCATCACTCTAATTGCCGGACTCACCCTTCTAGCGGCTGGTTCGATGTGGTGGATTAAACAAACCACGCTAGAGAATCGCTTGAACTTAATGGAGTACCTGGCCGTCGAAACAGCGGATCGCGTTGCTCAATCCAATAATAATGATGATGATTTTGATCGTTTTGACCGCAGGCTTGAGGAGCGGGCAAGAATTCTTCAAATGGAAAATCAGCCTCAGCTTTACATTACTGATTTGGATGGGAATGTTTTAAACGCTGGACCGCCCCATCGTGGACCTGGTGGAGGGCCCGGACGCACTGCAGGGCAAGCTCCGCCTGAGGTGATCGAAAGGGAAGATACTGTTCAGGAAATCGAGGTAAATGGTGTAGACGTTTATGCCGTAAAAACACCATTAACTGTTGATGACAGGCAAACCGGCTGGGTTGTAGTCATGCAAAGTAAAGCCGACCTAACGAATGTCGATCAAGAATATCGGCTATTGATTATTTTGCTGGTTGGATTAGGGCTGCTAGGGTGGATCGTCATTTACTTTCTTTCTAAGAAAATCTTAAAACCAATTCAGGACGTAGCGCAGGCTGCTGCCAAGGTGAGAGAAGGAGATTACGACATCACTCTCGATACAGATCCAAGAGAATTGGAGATTTATGAATTAGTAACCTCATTCAAGGAAATGACCAACCGTCTCATCCAGCTGGAGCAAATGCGCGCAGAACTATTAGCGGGAGTGACACACGATTTGAAAACACCTGTTACCTCGATAAGCGGACTTGTCCAGGCTGTCCGGGATGGCATTGTGACAGGCGAGGAGCGCCAGGAATTTTTGGATATCACGCTAAAAGAAATCCAAAGACTGCAGACGATGATAGCTGACCTGCTCGATTTTAACTCTTTAGCTGCCGGTGCTTTTACGATTCGGAATGAAAACTGCAACATGAATAAACTAATCCAGGAGATCAGCAGGCAATGGCAGGTCACACAAAATGAACCTGTTGATTTAAAAGTGATTATGCCTGACCATCCCATCAATAAAATGACCGATCCGCTTCGGCTGCAGCAAATCATGATCAACTTATTGAATAACTCCTACCAGGCATTATGGAAAGGGGGATCCATTACGATCATTCTTTCCGATGCAAGGATTGATGTAAAAGATACGGGTTCAGGAATTCCAGAAGCAGAACAAGCCTATGTTTTTGAACGATTCTTTCGAGGCGAAAAGAAAAAACTCAAAGTCAGAGGACTTGGTCTGGGGTTGCCTTTTAGCAAAATGCTTGCCAGGGCTTTAGGTGCGGATCTAATTTTAAAAGAAAGCAGCCATCAAGGAACTACTTTTTCGGTTGTTTGGGATAAGGCTAAAAGATAAGGAATAGAAAAGAGGAGATCCGGTAGTTTACTTAAGCAGTTATCCTTTGAGGTACCCGCAGCTATAAAAACACATATAAAAAAGCAGTTGAAAAAGCAGAGTAATTCGTATATGAATTCGCTCTGCTTTTTTATTGATTTGGAGATTAGCACCATTCATAGCTGGAGCAATTTAAAAAATATGCTTCTGCTGTTTGAGTTGCGAATTCTTATGAATTCAATAACTAAATAAAGACAGGATACCTGTCATATTTAAAATTTCTTATTGAAGATAAGTACCACTTTAGTTGAAAAAGAACTTAATATCTAATTAGACTTGCTTTTTTATTTGTTCTTGCAAAATTTTTATTTGCTGTTGCATATGTTCTAGTTGTTGTTGCATTTGTTGCTGCTGTAACTCTTGTTGTTGTTTCTCTTTTTGTGCTTGGATTGTATCATTTTTATTTTGTTCTAATGCTATAGCTTGCCCTATAAGACCTAATGTATCTCCTGTCACATTAAACCATTGTCCAATGAATTGTAGAATATTAGCCAGATTATTGTCATTTCCGCCATTCCCATTATATGAACTCACTATATCCCCTTCTTTTTTGTAACTGTCTTATGTTATGCGAATAGGGCTTGGATGGCATCGAAAAAGACTCTCTATTTCATTTTTTCTTATCTTCTTGTTCCACTAAACTGCCCGTTAGAATCCTTGCTAGACCAACGCTCCTTTATCTAAATATATAGAGAATAAGTAGGCTCACCATATGTTAGGATATTATCATTTGTAAATCCCAATTTTGTATAAAATAATTTTCCAGCATCATTTTCCGGATGAACGGTTAAACGAAGTCGATGACAAGAAGGATGGCTAAATTTAATATACTTCACTAACTCATTAAACGCTTCGGAACCAACTCCGCTTTTTTGATATCTTTTATCAATGAAAAAATGGAAAACCCAATAGTCTTCTACGCTTTCAGGGATATAATGTAGATTGAAAAAGCCTACCATCTGCATTTCATCAAAAATACCATATGGTTCAACGACTTTACCATCTGGTCTGATATATGCCTTTGCAAGTGCAATAGCTAAAGGAGGTGTAACAGAAGCAACAAACTTTTGTTGCTCAGGATGTACAGATAGGGCAAGAGCTTCTCGCCAGTTTTTTGAATTTATTTTTAAAAGTTCTATGTTAGACATTTTGTAACCACCACTTTACCCTATATATTCAAAGCTATTGTTGTTCAACAAACCTGCTTCGTTAGTAAACAAAAAGGTGCCTTAATCCTTCTTCGGTCATAGCACCAGTTATTCAGGAAGAAGCATTACATATGTTTTTTTAAAACTGTGTAAACGAAAAAGGATTTTAGGTATTTGGGATATTTGTATAAGTAATAAAGGTAATGTTAGAAGAAAAGAGTTGCTTTAATAAGATAAAGGTACGAGAATATTTTAATGGCATAATCTGAAACCTTATGATTGAATCAACGTAAATATAATTATTCAATTGTCATAGGAAGTGAAAAAATTGTATTATTTTATGCTCATAACAGCAGCATTGTTATTTCTAGGTGCTGTAGTTTTCTTTATTTATATGTATGTTGATAATGAATTTTCTTTTCTAAATGTAGTTAAAGGCATTTCAGTCTTTCTAATTGGTGTTTTACTTTTAGTGATCACTCTCCCAAGTTTAAAATACATACTTCTAAAGGAATATGACGTTGTCAAAGGGGAATGCACCATCGAAATAACTTCATCTGGGCGTTCTACTGAATCGACCTTTAACATGCTTGATACAGGTGATATGTTTTTATTTAATCATATTCCTACGCTTGATGCTTATGGGAAGGCAATTCCTTACTATTGTGAGGTGACAGTTACAAAAGACCATATGTTTGAAATTGGTTATAAAATTTATGATGTCAATTCACGAGAGCTAATATTAACAAGTGAATAACCTATGGTTACACTTGAAAATATTATAGGGGCGGATACTCATATTTCGCCACTAGAAGAAATATGAGTATTCGAGATATTTTAGGATACGCTTATTAATTTTAAGTAAATCTCAATAAAGTTACATTTAGTCATCTTTTTATATCAAACTTTAGAGATTACATAATCCCTCGTATTAATTCAACTAACCTGCCCGTTCATAGATAAACTTCTTTAATAGTTTACTATATGCTTACTCGCAATAAATGCTAAAAGCAGTGCGATTTCAGTTGCGAAATCCACTGCTTTTATACTTGTTTTTATATTTGCTTTTTCCTATGCAGGTACTCATAAAGATAACGGCTTATAGTTAACTAAGGGGTCTTTTGCCAGGATGAAACTCTTGTGGAGCCATTCATAGTCCAACATTTATCAACAAATTTTTAATTTCATCATCCAATTTTGCGCACCAATTCGATTCAATCCAACTATCAGGAATGATGGTAAATCTCGCATTGGAGCTATTTAAATAACTATATATAATCTGCGATTCATCGAGATTTTCCTTGCTGATGTTAAGGGACTCTTGATGACCCATTTTCTGAACATAGTTAAGGATGTCCGCACTGATCGTTGCAGAAAGCTGCTCAACAGCCTCCAATGTGTATTTTTGACTGAAGATTATTTTGTGCCCCTTGATTAAAAAAATTTTCAAGTGGTTGTCATTCAATTGTTCGATGACGGCGATGTTTTTATTTTCCTCAGTAATCTGGATGATGTTTTCCTTATATAAAAGAATGGATAGTGATTTTGCATAATTCCTGTATTTACTCGCATCTTCAAATCTAAATTCCTCGGAAGCCTGCTGCATTTTCCTCTGCAATTCTTCAAGAATTTCCTGGTCAGTCCCTTGAAGCAAATCAATGAACATATCGACAATTTCATTGTACTGTCCAACAGCATCTCCACCCAAACATAAGCCATTGCAGTGCCCAAGGGAGTAATTCAAGCATGGAGAACCTTTAAGGGGATGAAGGCAGTTTATATGGAAATATTCCTTCAAATTCTCGATTGCTTTTTTTACGTAAATTGGACTGGAATACGGTCCGAAATAGAGCGTATGATCATTTTCTTCTCTGTCTGGAGTTATAAAGATTTTTCGGTAAGGACCATCTGTCTTTATTCCGATATAAGTATAGGAAAGGTGGCTTTTCATTCTTTTATTAAACAAAGGCTTTAATTCTTTAATTAGTTTACATTCAAGCATGAAAGCCTCAAATTCTGTATCAGTAAGGATATAGTCAAAGTCATCGACGTTTGCAACCATCTTCTTTATCTTTTGGGGATGGGAGGCGGTGTTTTGAAAATACGTTTGAACCCTCAGCTTAAGTCTCTTCGCTTTTCCTACATAAATCACTGTGCCGTTTTGATCTTTCATAAGATAAACTCCAGGGCTTAATGGGAGTTTCCTAACCTTTTCTTTTAGATTCATCTATGTACCTTCCCTTAAAAAGTAGAATTACTTGAATCTAGTATACCAATATCCAGTAAATTAGTAGTTCTATAACTTTTACCGGTATTTTCACTTTTTATATTCCTTCATATTTGGCCATAATTGATGATTGTGGCTCTTTATATTAGGAAAAAGACCAGATTATTTCATTTGGAGGCGCTTTACTTCACTATCTCAGCCATATGCTAATGAATCATCTCCCAGACCTTGAAACTATTCTTGAGCATGTTACCATTAAACCCGTTGATAAAATGCGAACGGTGTACGAACAAAAATACTTTTCGAGGTGAATGCTCTTGTTGAAAAATAAAAAAGTTGCTTTTTTAGGTGCGGGGTCTATGGCTGAATCGATGATTTCCGGCCTGGTCAAGTCAGGAAAAATTCGTCCGGAAAATATTTTTGTAACGAATAAGAGCAATGCAGCCAGGCTTGAGCGGCTGGATAAAAAGTATGATGTAAACGGATTGCCGGAAAACGAATTGCCGTATCAGGAAATGGATTTATTTATCCTGGCGATGAAGCCAAACGGAGCATCGGAGGCTCTGGCTGCATTAAAGGATAAAATAAACCCAAACCAGGTTGTGGTTTCTGTACTGGCTGGCATTTCCACAGGTTTTATGGAAGAAAACCTGAACAGTGGGCAACAGGTTGTACGGGTGATGCCGAACACCTCAAGCATGATCCAGGAATCGGCTACAGCAATCACTCCAGGAGAAAATACATCAAAAGATCATATTGAGGATGTAAAAGAACTGCTTAGCTGCATGGGGAAGGTATTCCTGATTGAAGAAGCCCAAATGGACATCTTCACTGGTCTTGCCGGCAGCGGCCCTGCCTATTTCTATTATTTAATGGAGCATATGGAACAAGTTGGAACTGAAAATGGCATGGACGAGAAAATGGTCCGCGAGATTATCGCGCAAACGATATTAGGTGCAGCGAAAATGGTCATCGAAAAGGACGAAAACCCAGCTGTTCTCAGAAAAAATGTGACCTCGCCAAACGGAACGACAGCATCAGGGCTGAATGCCTTACGAAAATATAACGGTGGCCAGGCCATCACTCAGGCAGTCAACCATGCTGCTAAACGATCGAAAGAACTGAATAGAGAGCTCGAAGGAATTCTGGTTCCTTCTTAAAACATTCCTCCTGATGATCGTTGTCGGGAGGTTTTTTAATAGATTTAAATTGATAATTTTACCAGAATTATTGAAAAAGTCGAATCATTTGGCATATAATCACTTGAAGAACTAAAAGGAGATACAGAAAATGATTCGTAGATTTTTTACATATTACCGGCCTCATCGGAGGTTATTCATCATTGATTTTAGCAGTGCGGTCATCGTGGCACTGCTTGAGTTGGCGTTTCCGTTGGCGGTACAGTGGTTCATCGATACCCTCTTGCCTGGCGGGAACTGGAATATAATTGTTGGCGTGAGTATTGGATTATTGTTACTTTATGTGATTAGTACTTTCCTGCAGTTCATTGTGAACTACTGGGGGCATAAGCTCGGGATTAACATTGAGACGGATATGAGGCAGCAGCTGTTCCAGCATGTCCAGAAGCAGTCGTTCCGCTTTTTTGATAATACGAAGACGGGTCATATCATGAGCAGGATCACCAACGATCTGTTTGATTTAGGGGAACTTGCCCACCACGGTCCAGAGGATTTGTTTATTGCCGCGATGACATTCGTTGGTGCGTTCTGGATCATGCTTACGATTAATGTCAAGCTGGCTCTGATTACGATGATCATCGTGCCGTTTCTTATCTGGCTGATTACGTATACGAACCTTAAGATGAACGCTGCCTGGAAGAATATGTACAGTGATATTGCCGACGTCAATGCGAGGGTCGAAGACAGCGTCTCCGGCATCCGTGTCGTGCAGTCTTTTACAAATGAAGATTACGAGATTAAGAGATTCACAACGAACAACCGCAAATTCCGCAGAGCCAAATTAACAGCCTACAAGGTGATGTCCTTCAGCGCCTCCAGTATTTATATGCTGACAAGGCTGATGGTCCTTGTCGTCCTTGTGTATGGGGCGTGGCTGAGCTTCCGCGGCACCCTGAGCTATGGTGAGCTCGTCGGCTTTGTTCTGTATGTGAACGTCCTGTTTAAACCGATTGATAAAATCAGTGCGATCCTTGAACTGTATCCAAAAGGGATGGCTGGGTTTAAGCGTTTTACCGAATTGATGGACCAGAATCCCGATGTCGTCGATCGGGAAGATGCCATCGAGGTTGCCCATTTAAAAGGGAACATTGAATTCCGTGATGTAACGTTCAGCTATGACAACAACAAGCCAGTCCTTGAAGGAATTGACCTGAAAATCAACCATGGCGAAACAGTCGCTTTTGTCGGACCATCAGGGGCGGGTAAGACGACCATTTGCTCGTTGATTCCTCGTTTTTATGATGTGAATAACGGTGGCATCTTCATTGATGGAATTGATATTCGCGATATGACGAAAAAATCGCTGCGCTCCCAGATTGGGATTGTCCAGCAGGATGTCTTCCTGTTCACAGGAACGCTTCGTGAAAATATCGCTTATGGTTCACTTGGTGCAACGTTCGAAGATATTGTTCGAGCCGCAAAGCAGGCTCACCTCGTAGATTTCATTGCTGCACTGCCAGATGGCTATGAGACTCAAATCGGAGAGCGAGGACTGAAGCTGTCAGGCGGGCAGAAGCAACGGATCGCGATTGCCAGGATGTTTCTCAAGAATCCGCCAATCCTCATCCTGGATGAAGCAACCTCAGCACTAGATACTGAGACGGAAAGGATCATACAAGGCGCACTGGCCGATCTGTCCAAAAACAGGACGACAGTTGTCATCGCCCATAGACTGGCAACGATTCGCAGCGCCGACAAAATCGTTGTGGTCACAGAGGACGGCATCGCGGAAGAAGGCAGCCATGATGAGCTGATCGAACAGGGAGGAATATTTGCCAACCTTCATAAGGTCCAGTTTGAGACTTCCGTCTAAAAGATGGTTTATTTTTCCTGTGATTTTGCTATGATAGAAACATAGTCTAAAATAATCACGCTGAGGTGAAGTTCCATGACAGGAACGATTACAATCATTATGGTATTTTCCATACCACTAACCGCCATTGTTACAAGCCATTTTCGAAAAACAGCCAAGATTAAACACAATATGATTAAAGATGAAATCGAACTAGAAAAACTCAAACATGAAAACTATATGCTTGAAACAGAAAAAATGAGAATTGAACTGAACCAGATGAAACTGGAAAGCCCTCTGGAGAAGACGAAGGTATTATAATGACCAATGGCCCCCTCGGCATAAGAGGGGGTTTTTTATTTTTTTGGGTAAAAAACCCTTGTTAATTTTTACAAATTATTATATAGTACATTACAACAGTAATGTACTATGGAACTGTTGAAGGAGGTACGGTATTGATTCTTAATTCAGATAGCATGAAACCGATTTACATCCAAATAGCTGAGTGGCTGGAAAAGGAGATACTCAGCGGAAGTATCAAGATGGATGAGAAGGTGTATTCCCAATACCAGCTCGCGGAAATGCTGAATATCAATCCAGCGACAGCGGCAAAAGGATTAAATATTTTAGCAGATGAAAGCATTCTTTATAAAAAGCGCGGACTGGGCATGTTCGTATCGGCAGAAGCGAAGCAGATTATCACTGTGAAACGGAGGAATCGGACATTGAAGTCATTGGTGGCAGAATTGGTGAGGGAAGCTGAGCACCTCCAGGTGACGGAAGAGGAATTGATTGCGATGATCCAGGAAGCCAGACGGGATTTAAAGGGGGACTAAGGAATGACTGTGCTTGAGTTTGAATCAGTTACAAAATCTTATGGGAAGAAAAAAGCTTTGGATGACCTAACTTTTTCACTTGGCGAAAACAAAATCACTGGCCTCATCGGCAGGAATGGAGCCGGGAAAACAACGATGCTGAAGATTGCGGCAGGATTCCTTCGTGAAACTTCAGGGGAAATCAAGGTCTTCGGTGAGCACCCATTTAATAATCTAACCGTCTCGGCAAATACGATTTTAATTGATAATGACATGAATTTGCCTGCTGCATTGACTCTGGAAGAGATTCTGCAGACAGCTGAAGACTTTTATCCTAACTGGGATATGAAACTGGCTCAGCGCCTTTTTCAATATTTTTCGCTGCATCCAAAACAAACTCATCCAGGGCTTTCAAAAGGAATGAAGAACACGTTTAATGCCATTATGGGTCTGGCGGCTCGCTGCCCTTTAACGATTTTTGATGAACCGACAAACGGAATGGATGCTGGTGTACGGAAGGATTTTTATCGCGCACTGTTAAAGGATTACATCGCCTATCCGCGAACAATCCTCATCTCAAGCCACCATCTGAACGAAATGGAAGACATCCTCGAAGATATTTTGCTGCTGAAGGACGGAAAGAAATTTTTGCATATGCCTGTAGAAGAATTGAGGGAATATGCAGCCGTTGTCAGTGGGAAAGAAGATGCAATCAACCATTGGCTCCGAGATCAGGAGGTTTTTCATAAAAGCATTGATGGGTTCGGCAGGGTATACGCGGTAATCAAAAATGATATTTCGGATGAACAGATCAGCTCTGCACGCCAAAATGCACTGGAATTCTCGACTATTTCGAATGAAGATCTTTGTTTATTTTTGACGAGCCAGGAGAAAGGCGGGATAGATGATGTATTTAACAAAGGTTAGCTTGTGGGATATTGTAAAAAAACAGTTTCGTTTTAAGCTGAAGTCATACAGGGGCATGTATACGTCATTGATGATTCTACAGGTAATCGCTATTCTTTTCTCTTTAGGAGGAACAGGAGGGGGTGGCGGCAGCACTGATAATTTTAGTTACGATTTAAAAGACTACTCTGGCATTTTGATCTTTACCTTTACGCTGATCTGGGCATTCATCTCAGCGGTGGTTGTGACGACACATGCATACCGAAATGATGATTATGCATTTGTGGCCAACCGGGTGAGCAGCCATTTATCCAATATTCTTTATTTAGGTTTAACCAGCGCATTGGGCGGAGTAACCGTCATGCTTGCCGGTCAGGCTTTGAAACTGTTCGTCATGTTCAATCAAGACATAAAATTCATCTCCAGCGCACCTCTGACTGTTCCGCAAATTGCTGTCGGCGTCGCAGCTGCCATCATGTATCTGTTCCTTTTCAGTGCACTCGGTTACCTTGCAGGGACATTGGTTCAAAAGAGCAGACTTTTTATCGTCATCCTTCCGGCAGCCCTATTTGGACTTTTGTTCCTCAATGTGTTCCTTGCGAAAGAGTCAACTCTCTTAATGGATATGGGGCTGTTTTTTATCAATGAAACATCCTTCCTGCTGTTTACGTTAAAAGCTTTGTTCACATCCTTCCTATCATTTGGTGTGGCTGTATGGATTTCTAACAGGATGGAGGTTAGGCAATGAGTTTGGTCATTTTATTACTCCTCATTATTGTTTTGGTCCTAAGTTTCGGCGGTACCGGTAAAATCATAAAAGTAAAGATCATGAGCGGAAACCGAATCCCTAAGATCCTTGCAGTATATGTCACTGTTCTTCTTGCAGCCAGCATCTTTTCCTTCCTCAGTCCTGTGAAACAGTCGTTTGAGGGGAAATACCTTAGTGATGAAGAAATTGCAGCAGAAGAAAAGTTTAGTGAAAAAGTCTACCCGCTTATTGAATCTGGAGACATAGCGGAGGTAAAAGGTTTAATTGAAAAAAAGAAATGGGAATTTGCCTTAAAAGGAAACTCCCTTAACGTGGAGACGAACTTGAATGCTGCGACCTTTGTGGAAAAAGTAGATTCGCTCGAAGATACGGTAGTCATTACCCATTATATGACGAAATCTTATGTAAATAATGTGGATATTACAGGCCAATTTTCTTCACCAGATGTCCAATTCGAAAATGCGACAATCAAGATGTTACCTGCTGCGCCAGTAAACCTGGAACTGGTTGATTTCAAGACTCCTTTCCCAGTCACTCAATTCGTAGGAAATGGGCATGATTTATCAGGCCAATATGGAATGTCCCAGGGGATGGATATTATTTATATCCGTGTTCCTGGACAAACCAAGGTAAGCGGTGACGGGCATACAATCAACTAGTAGTTGGACTCCTCTAATCTATTAAATAAGATATGCATCTCTAAATATAGCAAGAGGGACCTATATCATGAAAAAACGTTACTTAATTACATTTTTGCTTATTCTATAGCTAAATAGTAATTTTTTGATACCCTGGTTTGGTGCCAGGGTATTTTTTTAAAATATTTTTATACTATAAATCTCTAGTTGTTAAGGAGTAGAACATAAGATATAATGATAATCGTTATCAATAATAATGAAAATCATTATCAATTATAGCGAGGACGGTTGAAATGAGAAATAAAGCATGGAAAAGAGCGGCTTCTATCTCTATGGCAGGAAGTTTACTTTTTGCTGCAGGATGTACAGAAGAAAGCGTGAAAAAAGAAGATTCACCAAAAAAGACATCAGAGGCAGAAAAACCTTATTCAGTTTCTGTCACTGACTACAATTTTGATACGGCAGGAAATATGTTTGCATATGCAGAATTTGAATTAGCGGGAGAGCCGCTGTTAGAAGGACTGGGAGTCGACCTTGATCTTCTCGATCCGATGAATGTCGATCAGCCAGCAAAATTCGATTATACGGCTGGAATTGAGGCATACGAATACTCTGAGGAAGCAATGTATGAGGTCGTGGAAAAATCAGGCCTGGGCCTTCATTTGATCAATGGACCGGTTGTCGGCGAAATGGCCAAACAAAAAGGGAAAGAAGCACCCGAAATGCTTGCTGATCGGTATTATGAACTAGCCGATGCCGTTGGCTACCCACAAGAGGAAATCTTCACGAATATGTTCCCGACACTAATCGAATATTCAAACGGAGATCCGCATTATATTGGAAAGGTTGATACCGAGGAATATGCTTCAGGTGATGGAGATACATATGTCCCTAACTATCAAGTAAACTTCAAATCTCTTCGCTGGGACCGTGAAAAAATGGATAAAGTGTTAAACCCGGCAGCCTATGGAGGAACCTTCTTGAAGCAGGCGCTTTGGGCAGGGGACTTCCTTGGCGGTTACCATACTGTCGATAAAGACGAAGAGCTTGAAGGGGAAACACCGAATGATGACCAGGATGAAAATATCAGGCTAGGCGTAAGCTCACCGGATGGTATGCAGGGGATGTTCCTTGTTGAAGGCATCTGGAACAAACTTAACTTCATTAAAAACGGACTATTCTATAATGGTAAAGAACTGACATCGGCAGGAATCGGAAGCCAGTATGACCCATCTAAAGGATTCGTTTATCTGCCTCACAAAATCGAGGTTGAAGAAGACGGCAATGATCTGATGCCGAACGCCAAGTCTATGAAACTATCAGACAGCCGGAGCCTGCTTAATGACCAATGGCTTATGCTATGGCCGGCAGCTGAGTTTTATGGCATGACGGACCAGCGCGCAGAGAACAAAAATGTGGCACCATCGTTCCACGCATTGTTTGACAGCAATCCATATCCATCAGCACCAAAAGAAAATCTGGATAGCGATACGGCAAATGATGTTCCTTCAACTGATCCATATTCCGTCAATAAAGATGTGATTTTACATGTTTTTAAAAACCTTGATGCCATGCATTTCAACAAGGATGCGGGAGCATTTGTGACGGAGCATGATGGTACAAAGCAGGGGAACTATGTGGATACGTTCCAGGCTGGCTACACAGTTGAATCATTGAGGATTTTCCAAAGGGCAATTGATGGATTACCGGTTGGCTATGCAAGCGGAGATGCGGCGGAAGGTTTAGACACTAAAGAAGGCCAGCGTGCAATAGAGCTGATCAAAGCGCAAGCAGATTTTATCCTAAATGAACTGATCATGGAAAACGGCTTGGCAGCAAAGGGTTATACAATCGGAACAGGAGCGGACCAAGAGGTTTCCTTTCAGGCTCAATTAGGAGCGATTCGTGGACTGACGGCAGCTTACCTCGCAACACAGGATGATAAATATCGTGAAGCAGCGCGTGGTATTTATGTCGCGATGGATGAAAACCTGTGGGATGATGAAGTAAAAGCCTATAAAACTGGCAAGGAAGAAATGAAGTATGATGCTTATACTGCAGGTGGAGTGGCAGCTGTTTTCCGAGTAGCAATCAATAATTTAAGCAATAGTGACAGCGACAAAGAGCAGCCTGCTCCTTTGGAAGTTGACGTGATTACAGAAAAATACACCGACTTCTTTGACCGTGTCATTGATGGTCCGTCCCTTGAAGAAGGCATGCAGGCCAGCGAATTCTGGGACACAGGAGATTTCTACTTGAAAAAAGGCAAACCAGGAAACACGGATAACGATAATGTACCGCAAATTCAGGCAGGACACGGCAAATACGGAATTGCACCCGTTCTTCTGCCTGTTGAAATCACTAAGAAGCATTAAAGATAAATCTACTCTGTTACACGTGTCATTAACAAGAAATCATTCATAAAGAGGCGTTTCCAATGAAGAAGCTGATTCTTTTCCTTTTATTGACCATTACAACTGTATATATAGCGGGCTGCACGGAAAAGGCGGGCGTTGCCATGGAGTTTGACAGCACCCGCGACTATGCGGTGAACAGCAATAACATTCTTATGAAAAAGGATGGCTCTGTCGTCTATACAGCCAATATCGACATCAATACTGTCTCATTCATTGATCCTGAAAAGGGAAAGGTTTTAGCTGAAGTGAAAGTTGGGAAAGAGCCGAGGCAGATGACATTGAGTCCGGATGAGAAATATCTTTATGTAGCGTGTATGCTGGATAACAAGATCGACATTGTTTCCATCAAGGAAAAGAAGGTCGTCGATTCCATTCCTGCTGGCATTGAACCGTTTGGTGTCGTGACAAGCCAGGATGGCAGAACATTATACACTGCCAATTATCGTTCGGGAAGTGTTTCTGTTTTTGACCTGGAAAACAGGAAGCAGGTCAAGGAAATTGAAGTGGGTGACCGCCCGCGGACGCTGGCTATCACGGCAAAGGGTGATAAATTATATGTGCCTCAGTATTTAAGTGGGGCCATAACTGTCATTGACACGTCGAAAAACAAGGTAGTAAAAGAGATTCAGCTGGCAGATTCTCCTGATAAAAAGAATCAGAAAAAGAGCCAGGGAATCCCGAACACGCTTGAACAATTCGTCATCAGTCCAGATGGAAAAACAGCATGGATTCCCCATCTTTTAACGAATGTTGATACGCCGGTTCACTTCGAGGAAACCATTTTCCCGACGATCTCCGTCATAGATCTCGAAAAGGATGAGGAAATTGTTGAAGAGCGAAAAGAGCTGTTTGAGGAAATGAATGTTTCTGACAGCCACAACCAGACGATCATCGTTTCAAATCCATATGATGTCGTTTTTAAACCGGATGGAAGCAAAGCGTATGCGGTCATGTCCGGAAGCGAGGATTTAGTGGTTTTTGATCTTAAGCGTGGAGGTAATGCGACCCAGGTTGTCCGCAGAATTGCCGGGAACAATCCAAGAGGTGCGGTCATATCCCCTGACAGCAAAAGCCTGTATGTCCACAATGCAATGAGCCATGATTTAGCGGTATTGAATGCTGGGGGAGAAAGTTCATATTCCCGGGTAAAAGCAGCCGGTAAAAATATCGCTCTTGTTTCAAATGATCCAATGGACCCGCTCGAACGGGAGGGGAAGACTATATTCTATAGCGCTAACAGCGAGGAATATTCGGCAGACATCACGGGGAACAACTGGATGAGCTGCGCTTCCTGCCATGCGGATGGAGACATGAATGGCTTGACACTGACGACGCCTAAAGGGCCAAGGAATGTTCCGAGCAATGTAAGGACGACCGAAAACGGCTTGTTCATGTGGGATGGCAGCCGCGACGATTTTGAGGATTACTTATTGACTGTTCAAGGTGAAATGGGCGGGATGATGGACTACAGCCCAGGTGAACCGCTCCCTGAAGATGTTAAACATATGTACGATGCAATGTTTGCCTATTTAGATAATCCTGAATCCTTTCCGCCTCCGAAAAGTCCTTATCGTTCAAAGGATGGAGAGCTGTCCGAAGCAGCCTTGGAGGGCAAGAAGCTGTTCGAGGGCAAGGGCGGCTGCATCACCTGCCATGGCGGCGAAAACTTCACTGACAGCGTGAGTGCTGTGGATTCTGGTGGAAAGCTAACAACCGATAACAAGGATTTTCTTCACGATATCGGGACTTCAAATCCAAAGGATGTAGACTCTGCCGGGGATGCAAGGGCGGCCATGAAAAACCCGAGGGACAATAAGTCCTTCGATACGCCAACATTAAGAGGAGTGTGGGCAACTGCTCCATATTTCCACGATGGCAGCGCGAAGACGCTAGAGGAAGCCATCCGCCGCCATAAAACTGAAGAAGTCTCAGGTTTATCAAAAGGAGAAATGGCCAAAATTGCTGAATATGTAAGTTCGATTGAGTAACACTGTAAAAGCTTCTCTTCTTGGAAAGAGAAGCTTTTTTGTATATCTAGACTAGGAAACCAAACCAACTGGTCTAAGTGGAGGAAGAGGGGGATTGAAAGTGATTAAACTGCCACAAATGACTTTGATGAATTGAAAAGGGTAAATAAAAGAGGTTGAAAACTCCATAAACGATGTTGATCAATCCAAACGTCTCTATAATGGCCAAACTAATTGCCCAAAATGCTCGAAATGCAATAAAGGGGGTAAATTAATTATCAACAATATGAACTTGTAATTATAATAAATTCGTCAATGAAGTGATGATGAAATGGACAATCCTCATGATATTCTTAATGATGAAGATTGTTTAGTGATTTACAATCTATCACATCTTATTTCCGAATTTTGGAGGAATCATCGTGGAAAGCATACTGGGTTTGCTAGAAGAACCATTAATCTTATTGTTTGCGATCTTATTTGTTGGATCCGCGATAGGGGAAATCAAAATACGCGGACTGAGCCTTGGCACATCTGGGGTTTTGCTTGCGGCGATGCTATTTGGCCATTTTGGCTATAAGGTTTCACTTGTCATTCAGCAATTAGGATTAGGTATGTTCATTGTAGCGGTCGGATTGTCAGCTGGGCCGCGCTTTTTCAGGATGATGAAAACGAGCGGAATGGTTTTTGGCATCATTGGCCTTTCGATTACAGTGATTGCTGCCGTCACTACGATTATAGTATCTAAACTATTTCATTTATCGCCTGCCCTTAGCATCGGCATCATGACTGGGGCACTCACGAGTACTCCAGGTTTGGCAGCAGCGCTTGAAGCCACGGGTGATCCGCTGGCCTCTGTCGGATATGGGATTGCCTATCCCTTTGGCGTGCTGGCTGTTGTCCTTTTCGTGCAGCTTTTACCTAGGATATTAAAAGTTGATTTAGCCGGGGATTTGAAAAAGAAATCTGGACCAGTCCGCAATGACCAGTCACCTGAGGTCATGACAATAGAGGTTATAGATCCATCTATAAATAAACGTACGCTAAAAGAACTTCAGTTCAATCAATATAATTCGGTCGTCATCAGCCGCGTCATCCGCGGAGACCGAAATATCATCGCCCTGAATGATACCGTTATTTTGGTTGGGGACCGGCTCGTTGCTGTTGGGCTAACGGATGATTTGAAAAAGCTTTGTAAAAAGATTGGACGAGAAGTAGAGACGAACACTGAAAATCATGACAATGTCACGCTTCGCAAGGTGACAGTAGATGCGTTGGAGCTGATTGGAAAGACGATAAAAGAGCTGCAATTAAGAAGAACTTACGGGGTGACCGTAACACGAATCGAGCGTGGAGGATTTGAGTTCAATCAGAATCCGAAATGGCGATTAGAGCGAGGAGATGTGCTGACTTTAGTTAGCAGCCAAGATCGCTTGAATGACGTCGAAAAGCTCTTCAGCCGAAAGAAGCTTACAGTTACGAACATCCACATTCTTTCGCTGAGCCTTATCCTGCTGCTTGGTGTTCTTGTTGGGATGATTCCTATTCATTTACCTGGACTGGGTACGATTACTTTCGGGGTCGCCGGTGGTCCGTTATTTTTAGCGTTGATCATTGGGCACTTTGGTAAGCTAGGTCCGATCCACGCTAGATACTATCAGCCGTCCAACCAGGTCATCCGTGATATCGGTCTTGTGCTGTTCCTGGCCGGAGCGGGCACGACCGCTGGACAGGGGATTGTAGAGGTCATCCAGCAAGAAGGTTTCAGCCTGTTGATCGGCGGCGCCATTATAACGATTGTCCCGATGATCGCTGGTTATTTGCTTGCTAGAAAATGGCTCGGATTAAGCGTGATTCATTCTCTGGGAGCGATTTGCGGTGGTATGACAAGTACCCCAGGTCTGGGTGCAGCGAATCAGCTGATGGATACCGAGGATCCATCGATTGCGTATGCAGCCGCGTATCCATTTGCGCTAATTTCCGTTGCAATTGCATCTCAGGTACTTGTTTTCTTTTTATAAAATGTTTAACTCCCGCTTGATTACTCAAACGGGAGCTTTTTTTGTGCCTGAAATAAGGTGCCATGACCAGCACAGGTAAAAGAAACAAAAAACCATGAAATTTTTTCCAAACCATATTGACATTTATTTCAATACCAATTATATTATCATTATTGATAATGATAATATTCGCAAATTCAAATACAACAGGTGATTTCGATGAAGGAAACAAAAGCAGATTTGATTTTACATCCAGTTCGTATGAAGATTCTTCAGACGTTAGCCAGTGGAAGGAGGAAGACGGTACAACAAATTGCGGAGCAGCTGACTGAAGTTCCGCAGGCGACTTTGTATCGCCATTTAAAGAAACTCCTTGAAGCAAAAGTGATTGAGGTCGTGGACGAGAATCAAGTGCGCGGGACGGTCGAGAAGGTATACGCACTTCCGCAAAACAACCAGTTGCTTTCGAGGGAAGAAGTGCTTAATGCTGGACCAGATGAGCATCTGAACTATTTTATAAGGTTTCTCGGCAGTGTATTAATGAATTTCGAGGAATACATCCGCCAGCCAAAATACGATTTTGAAAAGGATATGGTCAGCTTCAGGATGGCGACTTTATACGCCAGCGACGAGGAATACAGTGAATTCATCAAAAAGTACGTAGAGCTGATTACTCCGCTGCTTCAAAATGAGCCTGCAACGAACCGTAAGAAACGGACGATTACCAATATATTAACAACCCAAAATAACAGTGCAGAGGGGAATACCAATGAACGCCCAGATGATTAAAGAAGAAATTTCGTTTAAAAGTGATGTGAACCTTAAAGGAACGATGTTGATTCCCGACTTAGGAAAGGAAAGCTACCCAGCGATTGTGTTCCTGCCAGGGTCCGGTCAGCTGAACCGTGATGGCAGCACCCCAAAAGGTAAATTCAAATTCAATCTTTATGCGGATCTGGCTGAACTGTGCACATCCCTTGGCTTTGTCACATTCCGCTATGATAAAAGAGGAGTCGGTGAAAGTGAAGGGAACTATCATACCGCGGGGCTGTCCGATGCAATGAATGATGCAGAAGCCGCGCTTGATATGCTGGCAAACCATCCGAAAGTGGATCAGAACAAATTGATTATTGCCGGCCATAGTGAAGGCTGCATGGTCGGTACGGCACTTAATGCAAGGAGGCCGGCAGCTGGGCTGATTCTCCTGTCTGGTGGCGGTGAAACCTTGAGAGAGGCTCTCGATTACCAAAGAAAGGTTACATTTAAAGAACTGGCACAAAAGAAGGGAATCCAAGGCTTTATCATCAAAAAGTTCAATACGCTTGAAAAAGGTGAAAAGCAAGCGCAGGCAACCTATCGGAAAATGCTAGACTCTGATAAAGACGTCGTTAAAACAATGGGCTTCATCAAAATGCCGGCAAAGTATTTCAGGGAACATTTTGCCCTGAATATAGAAGAGGCACTCGCGAAAGCGTCCTGCCCTGTCCTCGCCATCAGCGGCTCGAAGGATTGGCAAACAAACCCGGAGAACCTAAAGCGTGTGGAGAAATCCGTCCAGGGTGAATACGAAACACATGTCGTTGAAAATATGGATCACGGGCTTAAGGAGCAGCTTACACCGTTTTCACCGACTACGTACAAAAAAGATTATCTAAAAACGATTGGCCAGCCAATCCACCCTGGAGCAGTAAAGCATCTGACAGCATGGCTAAATAGATACTTATAAGATAGAATGAAAAGTCCTTTGGTTATAAAGGGCTTTTTACTTTGTTTCGTTTTCTTGCTTTTTTATTAATAAAAACACAGTATAGCCTTGGTTTGTTTTATACTGTTGCTAGAGGTGAGAAAGATGGTACAGATTCCTGATGAGTATTGGAATGCGATTGTTGAGTGCAATCCATCTTTTAATGATTCTTTTATTTATGCTGTAAAAACAACCGGAATCTATTGCAAGCCTTCCTGCAAATCGAGAACACCGAAGCGGGAAAATGTACATATTTTTAAAAATGCCTATTTGGCGAAAGAAGAAGGTTTCAGGCCGTGTAAGAGATGCAAGCCAGATGGAGCGATTTTGCCCGCAGAGGAATGGGTCGGGCAGATCAGGGACTGGATTGATGAAAACTACCATGAGCACCTTACGCTTGAGGGATTAGCCGAGCTTTTTCATGGCAGTCCGTTTCATTTGCAGCGTCTGTTCAAACGGGTACAAAGCATGTCGCCGAATGAATACATCCAAGAAGTCCGAATGGAAAAAGCGGTTCAGCTGCTAGAGGAACATAAGAGGAAAGTCAAGGATATATCCGAAGCTGTCGGGTTCCAGAGTGCGCCGTATTTTATTACGTTATTTAAAAAGAAGTTTGGCTGTACGCCTGCTACATACCGTAAAAAAGGTGGGGAAGAAAAATGACAAATGACATTTGTTTGACAGTTTTTGAACATGCTCACTTAAAGCTTTATATTGCGGCCACGGAAAAGGGGCTTTGTTATGTAGGTTCGCCAGGGCACTCCAGTGAGGAATTTGTGAGCGCAATCCATAAACGATTTCCTGCCGCTGAGCTAAAAGAAAATTTCGAAGTCATGCAGCCATATATAGAAGAGCTTCACGAATACTTCGCGGGAAAACGCCAATCCTTCTCCATGCCTATTGATGTAAAAGGCACCCCTTTTCAAGAAGCCATCTGGAAGGCATTGATGGATATACCATATGGCCAAACTTTTTCATATTCAGACATTGCCCATAAAATTGGCAAGCCTGCAGCAGTAAGAGCCGTTGGAACTGCAATTGGCGCGAACCCAGTGCTCATCACGGTCCCATGTCATAGAGTGATTGGCAAGAATGGAGCCATCGCCGGCTACAGAGGTGGGACAGAGATGAAGCAATACTTGCTTGATTTAGAAAAGGAAAGAAAGAATGACCTCTTTATTTAAGAGGTCATCTCAGACTGTAGACAAACTCTATGAAAGCGAGCTTGTCTACAGTCTTTTTATCATGGTTGGGCAGTATAACAGGTCTGTTGA
>NZ_JBALSS010000006.1:410973-428296 GCF_036967045.1 Bacillus sp. JJ1609
CCACTCCAATCAACAGGTTTTCAATAACTGATCTGTGACCTTTATCTTTGTCGACAAGCTAAGAATGACTTCTTTTTTTAAGAGGTCATCTTTCGTTATAAAATGGCTCTCACCACGTTAAATCTCCTAATCAATATGCTAAACAAGAAGGTAGCGATAATCGTAACAATGGAAACCACGATGAATTTCATAAAAGGAGCCAAATCGATCGATGTAAATAAATATTGCATCAAAACGGCCATTGGAAGATGAAAAATATAAACGGCAAAGCTGTTATCTGCGAGTATCCTCATGAAAGAGCTTGTTTTATTCAGAGCCATTTTAAAGAGGAAAATAAGCCCAAACCCCAGCCCGAAACATAAAAAGGTTTCAAAAAAGCTGTAAACAAGATTGATTGAGTTAAAGCCACCCTGCGAATAGGGAACAATATTTGTGCGATATCTTGCCGCTGCAAGAACTACTCCGACTGCAAGCCAGGGTCCACCTAATCTGACGGTCATTTTATCCCACCATTTATATTTGAAGGCCAGAGTACCAAGAATGAAAAACGACGCATATTGCGGCAGGTGGGCATATTCGACTTGAATAATACCCAACAATCCCTCCCAGTGGTCGATCGGATATTTTATCCGGACAGCGAATGTGATGATCGAAACAATCACTGTGATTAGGAAGAGCTTAATATTATTCAAGTCTTCCAGGAAGCTGAAAGAAATCCTTCCTTTAAGCAGACGAGAAAATAGGACATACAAAAGAGCATAGATTAATAGGTGTTCAATGAACCACAAATGACCGAATTGCATATCCGGGAAAACCGGGCCAGTCCAGCCATCAGGCATTTCTCCAAAGCCTAAATAAATAGAGAAGAAGTAATCCAAGAATGTAATATTCCCATATTGCCTGAAGTTAATATAGTAGAAATACATCAATACAGGCATGATGACCAGAAATCCAAATAAAAGGGGAACACCCAGGCGGATAAAACGGTCTTTCAAGAAAGTCTTCGTTCCTTTTTTCCTGAACGAAGCAGGAAGAAAATATGCCGAAATCAAGAAAAATAGACTCATGAAAAATCCTGCATTCACCGAGAAGAATCTTCCTAAATTAAAATAGTCTTCAGAGTTGTAGTACCAAAAACCATTCGACCCTCCATAAGGTTGGCCAACGTGATGGACAACAACCAAAATCGTTAAAAATATTTTTAAGTTATCCAGGAAAAACAACCGTTCTTTCCCCATATTGAATCCTCCCAATTACACACGAAAATGACAATTATTAACACTACTTAAACTATTATATTCCTGGTGATAATTTCATACAATCATATATTAAAAGATGCGGGATTTTCTTTTTAAGAACAGAAAGATCTTCCAATGTTGTATAATTTATTTAATTTGCAAATTATAGGGGTGTTTTAATTTCATGAGTTTTACAGAACTGAATGTACAATCCTTCAGGATGATCAATGATCTAGGCAAGCAATTTGAAGGCGTGAATCCATTGATGGCTTTAATTGCGGAAAACATGATTTACGTTTTGGCTGCTGCTGTGATCTTCTTTTTATTCAGTGGCAAGGGAGTCAACCGTTTGATGATTGTCACTGGTTTTGTCGCGCTGATATTTGCTGAAATAACGGGAAAGATCGCTGGATCACTTCATTCAAACAATCAGCCGTTTGCCGAGCTTTCCGAGGTTAATAAGCTGATAGATATGGGTGTGAACAATTCATTTCCGAGTGACCACACCATCATCTTTTTCACGATGACGGTTTCGTTCTGGCTTTTTAAAAGAAAGCAGCATTCTTTATGGGTGGTGCTTGCATGTATTGTAGGCTTGTCACGTATTTGGGTGGGTGTGCATTATCCGGCAGATGTCGCTGCAGGGGCCATCATTGGTGCAACGATGGCTTATATCGGATACCGAATCTTACCGAATGTAAGTTTTATGAAAAAATTAGTGAAGAGTGATGAATATAAGGCCATTCCAGGTAATGAGATGAAAAACCTCTAATTTGAAACCATTGTACCGTTTCAACCGTAAATAGATACAGCGGTGGTTCGGAGCTAGAGTAATTGATTTATATTCATCAGAACAGTAAAATTATTTATGACAAAATATTTTTCGGAGTGTGAATTTTTTTGGAAGTTCCCATAGGTTTAATCATTTTATTAGGTGTTTTAATTCTTTTATCTGCCTTCTTTTCATCGGCGGAAACGGCTTTTTCCAGCGTCAATAGAATCAGGCTGAGAAATTACGTGAGCGAAGGCCGATCTGGAAGCAAGAATGCTTTGTTTATTTCAGAGAATTTTGATGACGCATTGTCTACGATTCTAGTAGGTAACAATATAGTGAACATTGCGGCGGCAAGTATTTCTGCCAAGGCAGCTACCGATATTTTCGGCCCCAGCACCGGACTTGTTATCAGTACCTTTGGCATGACGATCCTGATCTTGATTTTCGGAGAAATATTGCCGAAGTCGATTGCGAAGGAGAATGCAGAAAGCTATTCCTTAAAGATCTCGGGAATATTGCTGATGCTGATAAAAGTTCTTACGCCAGTCAATTTCTTGTTCAGCAAGCTGAAGGCTTCAGTTTCAAGGATTTTCTCGAAGGATGGAGAGGTAACCCCATCGGTCACGGAAGAGGAAATCAAGGTGATGGTCGACATCAGTGAAGAAGAGGGTGTCATCAATAAAAATGAGCGGGAGCTTGTACACCGATCCCTGGAATTCAACGAAATACTTGTCGGTGAAGTATTAACTCACCGTATGGACATGATTACGATCGAAGTGAACCAGCCTCTCGAGGAAATTAAAGAAATTTTCTTAACGGAAAGATTTTCGCGGATCCCGGTTTACGAAGAAAATATAGATAACATCATTGGATTTTTATCGGAGCGCGAGTTTTTTGCCGAGCTGATCCAGCATAACGAAGTGAACGTACGGGAGCTGCTGCGTCAGCCGATGTTCGTTGTGAAATCAATGAAAGTTGCCACGCTGCTTCCTGAACTTCAAAGAACGAAGAGCCACATGGCCATCGTCGTCGATGAGTTCGGCGGAACATCCGGCCTCATTACGCTTGAGGATATTCTGGAAGAGTTGGTGGGCGAGATTTGGGATGAGCATGATGAGAAAATCAATATCATGACAAAGATTGATGAAAACACATACGAATTCGATGCTCAGTATGATCTCGATGACTTTGCGGAATTATTTGATGTACCAATGCCTGAAACAACGTACCACAATCTTGGCGGCTGGATCTTTGAGACGCTTGAAAGCATCCCTGAAAATGGGGATACCTTCGATTATGCAAACCTCAAAATCATCGTCCAGGAAGTAGAAAGCCATCGAATCCGTAAAATCAAAGTGGAAAGAATGCCCGTTGTTGAGAGAGAAGAATAAAAGAAAGGTGGAGTCAGTTTGCTGCTGGCTCCACCTTTTTATATATATTTGAACAAAAAGCGCTTAAGCTCTTAACGATTAGCAGCATTTAGTATCGCCGCTGCAGCAAGCTTCGTTTTTTTCTTCCGTTTCCTCGACTTCTTTGATTTCGATCTTGCAGCAGTCTGACTTTGACTTGTTGCTGCCCATTAGAATTTGAATAAAGTTAGCCATTAAAATCACCTCCTTTCATCAATAATTTTTGATTAATTAAACGAGATAAAAGATAAATCCAGAGACGGTGGACATTGTGATCACGGATGCGATGAATGCCAGGACAAGCTGCTTTTTGAAAATCGATTTTAACAGGATGACTTCAGGAAGGCTTGCACCTGCTGAACTGATCATCATCGCCATTACTGGGCCAAGGGCCATTCCTTTTAAAATAAGCATTTGCGAAATCGGAATCATGCTTGATAAGCGGATGTATAATGGAATTCCGACAACAGCAGCGACTGGGATGAGCCACCAGGCGTCATGGCCGAACCATTTTGTAATGAACTCTGTTGGAACAAGGCCATGGATGACTGCCCCGATGGCTGCACCAATAAGCAGATATGGATAGACACTTTTCATTAGAGACCATGATTCTTGAAGGGCAAAGCGCCAATTGAATTTCTGATTGGATTCTTCATAGCCAGACATCATCACATTTTTTACATAGCGCTGGAAGCCAAGCTTGTCGAGAGTGAAGCCAATAGCAATTGAGAAAACACTTGTGATTACTGTGTAGAGAATAGTGACTTTCCATCCCATTACGACACCCATGATGGTTAAGATCGTTGGATCCAGTACAGGAGAAGCGAAGAGGAAAACCATGACAATTGAAAACGGGATTTTCTTTTTCAGCATATTGACCACTACTGGGATCGTTGAGCAGGAGCAGAATGGTGTGATAAAAGCGAACAGGATGGCGGCAAAGCTTGCGAAAATCTTGTTGCTGCCTGTTAATTTTTTTTCAATTTTTTCGTATGGGATGTATCCTTGCAGCAGGCTGATCAAAAACGAGATCCCGATGAACAGGACTGTTAATTCAAGGGCAATCCAGAAAAAACTCTTTAAGAATTCGATCATCTTCCTCTACCTTCTTCCTTTTGGTTAAAAAATGTTATTTGGATCGTACGATTTGTTTATGGGTTTGCTGGTGTTACGCAGCAATTTGGTTGTGTTCTGGAGCAAGTGGGCAAGGGGATTTCTTTCATTTCGGGCTGCTCGAAAAATTTCCACGCATGCTTTGCCTTTCTTTCTACTTCCTGCTGTTTAATCTGTGCGATTGTCTGATAATCCTGATAAAACATAGATATCCTCTCCTTAATCAAAATATGTTGATTAATTAATCAAAAAAAATTGATTAATACTTTGAAAATGAAACCTAACTAACAACAGCTAGGTCTGAAAAGGCAGCAAAGCTCCGGAGATAATAGATGGTTGATTTCTGCGGTGTTGACTTGATAATAGCTCCAGGTTCCTCTAGTTTCCTTCGTAATCAGATTCGCATCGAGCAGAATCTTTAAGTGATAAGAAAGCTTCGATTGAGGCATGTCGATCATCCCGCTTAAGTCACAAACGCAGCTGGAGTCTTGCTGGCATAATAGGTTCAGGATATGAAGGCGTTTTTGATCGGCAAGGGCTTTGAATTTTTTTTCATAATTTTCAATGGTGCTTTGAAGCGGCGGTTCCTTTGTGGCTTTGGAGTTATTGGTAAGGTCTGTTAAAGGAATGAATTTTTCCACTTTCAGCTCTCCTTAATCAAATTTACTTGATATACTGTATTATATTTCCTTCAAAACCATTTTGCAACTGTTATATCAAAAAAAGTTGATTTTATAAATTGAAAAGTCGCAAGATTAGATTACTTCACTGATGTTCCTTGTGACCTGACTCAATGGAAGACACTGTAAGGATGAAGCGGTTTTTAAATTTATGGAAAGAATAGAAGTGATAATTGACTTTGTAGTGCACTACATGGTTTATAGTGGTTGTGTAAGGAGGCCGTGATGTACAAGGTAAACGAATTTTCCAAGATGACAGGGCTAAGCAGAGAAACACTGCGCTATTATGCTGAAATCAAATTGCTGGAGCCGGTTTATATCGATCCAAAGAATAAATACCGCTACTATGACAATGGTTCATATCTTGTAGCTAGGCTGCTAGTGCACTTGAAGCGTTTTAATTTTACCATCCAGGAGATGCTGACTGTTGTGAACGATGAATCCTTCGAGAATCTGGAACAGCTTATCTTGAAAAAGCGGCAGGGACTAATAGATCAGATTAAGGATTTGGAGAACATTATAGAGGACATGGATCATTTTTTTGAATTTGAAATGGGAGAGAGTGCAGATGATTAAATGGTACGAGGAAAAAATCATACCTGTGAATATCGAAACCATTTGGACGTTATTTGAACTGGAGAACATCCAGAGAATCATGCCGAATGTGATTGAAAACAAAGTACTGGAGAAAAAGGAAGGCGTTGTAGGTTCTACATACCAGCAAAAATATAAAGAAGGAAAACGGGTCGAAACGTATATCGTCGAAGACCTAGAGTACGAGAACACGCCTGATAAAAAACACAGTAAGAGTGGATTTACTCTTGCAAAAGCATTTGAAATTGAAGTCGCATTTACATTGATTAAATTAAGCGAAAACGAGACTAAGTTTATCTACCAAGGACAGAACAAAGGGGTCAATTTCTTAGGAAAGGTCCTGCTGAAACTAGGTGGAGAGAAGAATAATAATAAAGTAGTAATGGATTTTATGGAATTGGTAGAGAAGGAAGCTTTGAAGGAAGCAAAGAAATAGAAGATGTCGAATTTTGTAATATCCTTTGCTGTAATGTCATGTTAGCTTAAAACCACCTTTACAATGCCATGCTACGATAAGGGCAGAAAAGGAGGTTATCAAACTGTGAAAACGATGTTGAAGAAACTTATGATTGGTACCATGCTTTTTTCGATATTGCCGTTAGCTTCCTTTGCGAATGGCAGCTTGTTGAGTGCTGCAGGAACACAGGATGGCGGCATAGGAAACAGCACGAATTATCTTGACGCAGTACCGAACATCGCGCTTGATTCAAAAGTGAACGAAATCATTTATCCTCTTTTCGCGACACCAGCAATTAAACAAAAGGGCAAAACGCTGACCGTTAAGGTGGACAGCAAAGGCGCAGAGGCTGGTGCCTGGAATGTAAAATTGAAGCAAACAAATCATTCTTCATTGACGAAGGAATATGACCTTCCTGTCCAAAAGGCGGAGGCAGGAGACTCTTATTGGAAAAAAAGCTCATCTATTTATAATGTAACCGTCCAAATCCCGGACAGCGTTCCGGAAAAATTATATGATCTGGAGGTTTCTTTTACAGGGAATGGCAAGCGAATCACAGATGAGCAGCCGCATTCTGTTAAGGTAGTAGATACATTTAAAAAGGATTTCACGTTTTTACATCTGACAGATACGCACGTTGGTTCGCCGCGAAATCTTGGTGACCCAGACAACGTTTCTGGTACAGACCCAGCACTGGCTAAAGAGGCTGGAATGTGGGATCCGGATGAAAAGAAGCGCTGGCTTTATCTGCAAAAAACGATTAAGGAAGTAAACCTTACAAATCCGGACTTTGTCGTTGTGACTGGCGATTTGATGTATGGGCAGATGAACCCTCAGGAATATATTTATGAGTATGAAGAGACATACCGTGTACTCCAGAAGCTGAATGTTCCTGTGTACATCGTCCCGGGCAACCATGATTACTATGCTCAGGATGCCACGCTTGCGGACGGAGCGAAATACTGGGAACAATACTTTGGACCACAGTATTTCTCATTTGATTATGGACCATATGCACACTATATTGGTTACAATTCATTCGACTGGCATAAGTTTGACCGCTCAGGCAATGGGACTGTGTCCGTGCCGACATGGGGCGGTCAGATCAGGGATGAACAGCTTAACTGGGTAAAAGAAGATCTGGCTGCAAACGCTGAATCAGCACAGCCTGGGCAGATCAAAGGGTTATTCTCACATCATAATCCTTTATGGCGCGACCGCGATATCTGGCCGCAAAGCGATCCTGAAGTGCAAAGCTACTGGAAGCAATACGATGCGCAGCATAATCCGCAGTCTTTATCGACCTTATTGCTTGGTGAAAAACTTGGCATTAAATATGATCAGCAATGGCATGGGGAAAATGCTCAGGAACTAGTCGATGTCATGAAGCAGTTTAACGTGAACCTTAGCCTTCATGGTCACACGCATACGGATGATGTCACTGAAAAAGATGGGATCCTGTACACGACAACAACGGCGATCGAGCTGACAGGCAAGCCGTGGGTAGGATTCAGGCATTTTAAAATGAAGAACGGCGAGATTACCTCTTTTAAATATGATGATCTTGGACATTCGATCCCAGTCTATCAAAATGGTGATACGAAGAGCGGGGTCATGTCATTTGATGCGAATTACAGTGTACCGAATGATGGAGAAGCCTCTAGTCAAGAAGCGACTGTAACAAACAGGCTGGACAAGCCAATTACTGTAACAGTGCCATTTTATATGGCTGCAGGCAGCTACCGTGCTTCTGCAGGTTCTGTTAAGCAAAATTATACCGATGGTGCAGTGCAGTACATGGAAGTTGAAATAACGGTGCCTGCAAACAGTGAGCAGAAGATAAATATAGTAAAATAGATTCAATGGGCTGCCCTTCCTGATGGAGGGCAGCCTTATTTATGTAATAGTTTTGAACTCTACTGGAGAAGACAGATTAATCAAAGTCGATGGATGCCCATATGCCATCGATTCATCAATGAACTCCTCGAGATGCTCCACTGACTCTGCAAGGATTTTTACTAGATAGCTATATTGCCCTGCCAGACGGTGACATTCCACGACCATCGGATGCTCGATGCAAAACTCTCGAAATTCCTTGCAGCGCTTGGAATCGAACAGGATAAAAGCCAGAACACTCTTGTTCACTTTTTTTGGATTGAGGACTGCCCTGTATCCTAGAATCGTACCATTCTCCTCCAATCTTTTGACACGCTCCTTTACTGCTGGAACCGATAAGCCCACTCGCTTTCCAAGTTCAGTCATTGAAATCCTGCCATCTTCCTGAAGATTATGAAGAATGTTTTGATCTACCTGGTCCATGGTGCCACCTCGTTTAAAGAATTTGTGAAACTTCCTATCTATTTTTACGTCTGTATATTAGTCTATTATAAGAAAAATATTCCATAAGGGGAAAAAGAAATGGATCACCTGATTTCAAATCTAGTGTTGGGAGCAATCGTTCTCAGCCCAATGCTCATACCTGCTTTAACGAAAAAATGGGTCGCGTTCTGGATCACGTTCGCTGGTTATGCTTTATATATTTTGTGGGGTGTAAATCTTTATTTTACAGAAGATATCCAAGACTACGGCACAGGTTACGGACTGTTCATTATTCCTTATATCATCATTCTTACGATTATCAGTTCTCAGTTTCAGAAGCGGGCAGACAGGAAAAAGGTGATTTAAGTTTTTAAGGGAAAACACATGAAATAAAGTAAATTTTAAAGAAAATGAATGTAAATAACGAAAAAACTTTATGTAAATTATATCCTCATTTAAATAAAATTACCTTATAAACATTTGAAGGGATGATGGATATGAATTTTACGAAGAACGACCCATTGATTGTTATTGATGTGCAAAAAGCATTTTTTGACCCGGCGTGGGGGAACAGGAACAATCCTCACGCGGAAGAGAATATTGGAAAATTGATAGGGCATTGGCGGGAGATGGAGCGTCCGGTCATTTTCGTACAGCATATATCGCAGAATAAGGATTCCTTCTTTTATTATGAAAAAGAAGGCAGTGAATTCATAGATTTCATCCAGCCGCTTGAAGATGACATCGTGATCACTAAATCAGTTAATAGCGCGTTTATCGGGACTGAGCTGCATCAAATTCTGGTTGATCTTAAGAGCAAGCATGTTGTCATTACTGGATTGACAACAAACCACTGTGTTGAAACGACAACCCGGATGGCCGGCAACTACGGGTTCAATCCGATCCTGGTTTCCGATGCGACAGCCACGTTTGATAGGAAGAGTCTAAATGGCGAAGTTTTTGCCGCAGAATTGATCCATGCGATGACAATGGCGAACCTGAATGAAGAATTTGCGGTGATTGCAGATACGGAAACTGTTATAAAAGAGGCTTTTTAATAGAAAAGGGAATAGATTTTGGGAGGAACCTTCATGCTGAGGGTTCTTTTTTAACAACACAATAGAGGGTGTGAAAATAATCTGGCGAAAGTGGATACGAATCTGGCGAAAAAGTATTTTTTCTGGCGAAATTGAGTGATAATCTGGCGGAAAAATAATTTTTCTGGCGAAAACGGGGGTTAATCTGGCGAACTGGAAATTTCTACTTAAAAATTTCCAATTTTGAAGTTGGGAACTGAGTCATATTACAGTACTAATGTTGCAGTTGGGTAGTGTCCGGACGACAGCAGGAATGTTGGAGTTGGGTAGTGTACCAGATGACAGCACGAATGCAGGATTGTAAGCAACAAGTAAAAAAGTCCGGGCACAATGCCCGGACTCTTACCACAAATGAGGCTTCACAACCATAAACCACAGCATCGACATCAGCAAGATTATGTAGGTCCATATTGTCCGCTTCAGTTTTGCCGAAAGCTCGGACTTGTTCGCTCCCTCTTCGGTGAATTTCCGAAGGGTGGGCGAGAATGCTCTTGCCAAAAAGAAGAGGGAGGAGAAGAGCAATGCCAAAGTCATCACGATCCACGGTGTTTTCCATGTCCATGGACCAAGGATGACAAGCAGGACTCCAGTTCCCACAAGCACATGGCCGGAGTGCATGGAAAGACGGACGACCGACTTCAACGTAGCCAGATGAGCTCCCAATTCCTTTCCCTCAGCCGAGGGCAGTTTTTTTACAATTGGCATGAGAATGAAGAAAGGGCCAATTGAGGCGATCACGCTGGAAACATGCAAAAAAATGATGATTCGGTAAACTAAATCCATTACAAATGCCTATTATTCGGTAACAGGGCTGAACTCGTGTACCCAAACTCTCATTTGAGGAAGCCAAGGCATTCCTGGGTGGTAGGCTAAAATGGATTGCTTGTATTCTTCAACTGTTTCAAAGCCCTCACGGCGCGCATCTTCATCAGTCAATTCTCCAAGAGACTGTGAATATACCTTGTCCACTACGAACTTCTTGCCTTTCAGCTCCATGATTTCGCCAACATCAGCGTATCTTCCGTTTCGGCGAGTAGCCGTCTTTTTGCCTTCTAATACTTTATTAATGTCATCTTCCATTGTTACCAGACGCTCGATTTCACACGTTTTTGGTGGTAAAGTGTTATTTTGTTCTTCATGATTTGTCATTTGAAAAACTCCCTTCCGTATGTTCCTATATAATGTACCATATTTTGAAAAAGGAAAGCCAAGGGACGACCGAAATAAATCATTAAAAATAATCGGCTTTAATTAAGGTGGATTTTGCTGTATTGTTATACGATATATTAAAAATCCTTATAACAATAAAATGGAATTCCATTTAAGAAGAAAAGCAGAGCTAATTGAATTTGTCATATAAATTACAGCATGATTGGAGCGGCGATGAGAATCAATAAATATATCAGCGAAACAGGGTTTTGCTCTCGAAGGGCAACCAATCGCCTGATTGAAGAAAAAAGGATCACCGTGAATGGAGAGGTGTGCGAACCTGGAACAATAATCAGACCTGGAGATGTTGTTCTGATTGATGGCCTTGTCATTCCTGAAAAAGCAGAAGCAGTCTATATCGTCCTTCATAAACCAGTGGGCATTACGTGTACAGCCGCCAGGACTGTGGACGGAAATATAATCGATTTTATGAATTATCCCAGCAGAATCTTTCCGATTGGCCGTTTGGATAAGGATTCGCAAGGGCTGATTTTGATGACGAATGACGGAGAAATCGTCAATAAAATGATGCGTTCCGAGTTTGGGCATGAGAAAGAGTATGTGGTTACAGTCGATCACATGATTACGGACGATTTTATTAAAAGAATGTCCGGAGGGATTGAGATTCTCGGCACGACGACAAAGCCCTGCAAGGTTTCGAGAATCAGTGATTATGAGTTTCGGATTATTCTTACACAGGGACTCAATCGCCAGATCCGCCGGATGGCAAAGGAATGCGGATACCGGGTAACTAGGCTCGAACGTACCCGAATTATGAACGTAACAATGGATGGTCTGGCAATGGGGAAATGGCGGGAGCTTACAAAAATAGAATTAGAGATTATGCTTGACCAGTTAGCTGAACCCGCTCTTATGTAAATAGTGTTTTTTTATGATCTTGCAGATGAAAATAGACCAAATCCAAGATGCAGACCTTGGAAAAATGACTTACTAGAAATGGAAGAATAATATTTATACGACAAGAAGAAGCAGAAGATATATAGGTCTTTTGCTTCTTCTTTTACATTCAGAAATATACTAATATATATATTTCTAGTACAATGGAATTATAGAAAGTACATTTGTATTTTGGACGAGTTTTTATATGAATAACTGGCATGGCGCGGGTTCCAGCCACAAGATAAAAAGCGGGACTGCTAACCACTGAGTTAGTTCGGGAGATGAGTAGGATGTATAAGAAATTCGAGACGATTGAAGAGCTGAAGAGAGGCGTTTACCTTTGGGTACTGCCGGTTATTACGCTTGCTCTGATCATTAACAGCTTTTTGAATAATGATAGTCTTTTTGACACAATCGTCAATTCTACTCTTATTGTCTCGTTCTCAGCCAGCTGGATCATGGCGTGGATGAATCGCGGGGTCCGTTTTACCGAATATTTAAATGTGCTATTAGTCAGCTTGTATCATGTCATTACCTTGTTTGAAGTAGTTCATAATGATATGTCGCAGACAGGCGGCTCGCTTGGTGATTTCATTGTGTGGATGCCGCTGATCATCATGTTTTTCTTCTTGATACTCGGTACGAAAAAGGGATTTTACTTTTCAATTTTTATCTTCCTGACCACAATGGCGATCGGCTTTGTTTATGGCAGCAAGCTTTCACCGGAGGCAATCGATTCGCTGACGCAATTCCATGCAGCGAATTTCGTCTATATCCTAGTACTCTATTATACTCAGAATGTGTTCCGCGCTTTTTCAGAGCGGGATTTCTTTAAAAAGCATGCATTTATCGATTCGTTGACGAGAGTCGCCAACCGGCACCAGATTGATGTCTGGCTTGAAGAGAAGCTTGAGAACGCAGAAGAAAATGAGAATTCATTCTCGATCATTTTCTTTGATATCGACCATTTTAAAAAAGTGAATGACATCTTTGGCCATAAAATTGGCGATTGCGTCTTAAAGGAACTTTCGGCAATCGTATCTGGAAATCTATCAGAAGGTGATCTGTTTGGCCGCTGGGGCGGTGAGGAATTTATTCTGATCACCAATAGTAACGGGAAACATACTTTGGAAAAAGCAGAGCATTTCCGTAAATTAGTTGAAAATCACCAATTCAAGGAAGCAGGCCAATTGACCGCAAGCTTTGGGGTCACTGATTTTCAGCCTGGTGATAATATAGATTTGCTGCTGAATAGGGCAGATAAAGGCTTGTATTTATCTAAAAATAACGGCAGGAATAAAGTCAGCATGATCTAACCATTCTCGATTGCGAGGATGGTTTTTTATTGGATAAATATTATTGATTAAACTGTATTGAGATTGTGGTAAACTATCTATAGTTATAAATTTTTAAAAATGGTTTTATGTGTAATCGCTTACATGGTAACTGGGCTTTATAAAGCTCCAGTTTTAATAGAGTATAAGGAGTAGTGCATGATGAAATATCGGTCTGCATTTGATATTATAGGTCCGGTGATGATCGGGCCATCCAGTTCACATACAGCAGGCGCTGCTAGAATTGGGCGAGTAGCACGGACATTATTCGAAAAACAGCCGACAAAGGCAGTTATTTCTTTATACGGTTCTTTTGCCAAAACGTACAAAGGGCATGGAACCGATTTAGCGCTAGTCGCTGGCATCATGGATTTTGACACATTTGACGAACGGATTCCCGAAGCGTTGGAAATCGCCGAACAAGTCGGATTGGAAGTTGAATTTTTAACAGAAGATGCCGTTACAGAACATCCGAACACGGTAAAAATAAATCTTTTTGATGGCGAAGGTAAAGAGCTTGAAATCGTTGGGATTTCAATTGGAGGCGGAACGATTGAGATTACAGAAATCAATTCGTTCAAGCTGAAGCTTTCCGGAGCTAATCCAGCGATCTTGGTTGTTCACCAGGATCGATTCGGACTGATTTCCGCTGTAACCAGCGTTCTATCAAAATATGAAATCAATATCGGACATATGGAGGTCTCCAGAAAAGAACGAGGAGACGAGGCGGTTATGGTCATCGAAATGGACCACAAAATCGATGATGGCGTGTTTGCAGAATTGAGCTTCCTGCAAGGTGTTACTCAGGTTATTCGATTGGTGGATTAATTTTTTGTGAAAAGAAGTGTACCCGTTGTAACGGTGGCGCACTATTGCCATAATGTTAAAAGTAAAATTCAGGAGGACAAGCCATGTTTCGAAATGTTGCCGAGCTTGTTGAATTAGCAGAAAAGAATCAAGTGAAAATCGCCGAAATCATGATTCGGCAAGAGATAGAAGTTTCTGGCCGCTCGCGCGAGGACATAATTGCCCAGATGGACAACAACCTGTCTGTCATGGAGCGAGCGGTTGAACGAGGATTAAATGGAGTTAAATCTCATTCAGGGCTAACCGGTGGAGACGCTGTATTGCTGCAAAAGTATATTGACAGCGGCAAGTCGCTTGCTGGCAATCTATTATTGGATGCTGTCAGCAAGGCTGTCGCTACAAATGAAGTGAATGCAGCAATGGGAATCATTTGTGCAACCCCGACGGCAGGCTCTGCCGGAGTTGTACCAGGTACATTGTTTGCCGTGAAGGAAAAGCTGAACCCAACGCGTATGGAAATGATCGAGTTCTTGTTCACGACTGCAGCGTTTGGATTTGTCGTCGCAAACAACGCTTCGATTTCCGGAGCAGCTGGCGGATGCCAGGCAGAAGTTGGCTCCGCTGCTGGAATGGCCGCAGCCGCTATCGTCGAAATGGCTGGCGGTACACCACAACAATCATCTGAAGCCTTTGCGATTACCTTGAAAAATATGCTTGGATTAGTCTGTGATCCAGTTGCCGGATTAGTCGAAGTTCCATGCGTGAAGCGGAACGCGATGGGCGCGTCTAACGCCATCACTGCTGCCGACATGGCACTAGCAGGCGTCACAAGCAGAATCCCATGCGACGAAGTAATCGGAGCCATGTACGCCATCGGGCAAACCATGCCATCCGCACTCCGCGAAACAGCAGAAGGCGGACTAGCAGCCACACCAACAGGCCGTCGCCTCGAAGAAGAAATTTTCGGCAAACCAAAAGCAAAACTAGTCGATTATCTAATAAGATAGATGGCATTTTAACACAGTAAAGCGGTGGGGGTCTGACCCCCACCGCTTTACTGTGTTAAAGAAAAATTTATTCTTTTTAGTTTGGCAACCTCAAATCATTTTCTTTGATTTTGCCTGTTTTTTTCAGCA
The DNA here is from genome assembly GCF_036967045.1 of Bacillus sp. JJ1609. Taxonomy (NCBI): domain Bacteria; kingdom Bacillati; phylum Bacillota; class Bacilli; order Caryophanales; family Bacillaceae; genus Bacillus; species Bacillus sp. JJ1609. Next base: position 426,042 of record NZ_JBALSS010000006.1, read on the forward strand.
AATAGTAGATTCCGTAAGAAATAGAAGCTGGAACCAATATATATGTGATCAGCATAGCTGGGAGAATGAATCCCAGGTCGTAGCTTGTTAGAAGCTGAAGTGGTGCTACGAATGAGCTCAAGCCCATACCTGCGATTTCCTTGCCGGCTTCAATTTTGAAGATTAGAGCTGAAATGGGTCCGACGATCGCGCTGGCAATCAATGTAGGAACCAGGATGTACGGATTTTTAGTTATATTAGGCAGCTGTACCTTTGGCGTACATACACCTTGTGCCAGGATTCCACCAAGCTGGTTTTCTTTCCAGGAGATGATTGAGAATCCAATAAAGTGTGCCGCACAGCCTGCCAATGCCGCTCCGCCTGCAATGCCACTTAAATCAAGCGCCATCGCTAGTGCTACGGAAGAAGCAGGAGAGATTAAGAATAAGCCCCAAACCATCGCCAAAATGATGGAAGATAGAAGCGGACTTCCGGCTGTTGAAGCCTTAATAACTCCGCCGACAGTTGTTAAAATAGGTGCAATTACAGTTGATAACCAAAGACCAGCGAAGCCTGCAACTAATATTGTCCCCAGTGGAATTACCATCATATCAAGAGGTGTTTTACCAGTAATTCTTTTACCGACATAAGTGGCAATTGTTGCGGTCAGCAAGGCTCCGATTGGTTCGCCAGCCTTAATTAATACGCCTGCTTCGGTAATCGTCAATGCCCCGGCACCAACTGCTGCAGCAATCATCGCTGAAAAAATAACTAAAGCATTTGCTCCGAGCATCAAGGCAACCCCGGCACCAACTGCTGGTGCCATCAGGCTTGTGGCGATTGTGCCAATTTGGACAAGAGCATCGACTCCAAAATTCGCACCGATATTTTTAATCAAAAGTCCGATACCCAATGTCACGAAAATTCCCTGTGCGATTCCTGTTGAAGCTTTAAATACTCGCGGCATTATATAGTCTTTCATAAAGTTGCGCCTTCTTTCTAGAGGTTAGTAGTTTGTAAGAGCTTAAACTAATGCGAGAGCTTTCTCTTCATAGCCGATGCTTGCCATATAACCCCGCAGTACAGCTGTAGAATTCCTGAACTTCCGCTGTTCCACTTCGTTCAATCGAAGCTCAACGATTTCTTTGATACCTTCTCTTGTGATAATCGCTGGGACACCAGTGCAAAGTTCTGTTTCACCGTACTCCCCATCCAACACACTTGAGAGGGCTATGATTCTATGGTCATCGTTGAAAATCGACTTTGTGATGAAAGCAATCGCATTTCCGATTCCATAGTAAGTCGTTCCTTTTCGTTTGAGAATCTCAAAACCTACTTTTTTCACATCTTCCACGATTTGATCAAGGTCGATATGTCCTAACTGTTTTTTTCGCTCATCTAAAATCTGCAGCAGCGGTTTTCCGCCTATTGATACATGTGACCAAGCAGCAAATTGGGAATCACCATGTTCACCCATTGTGTATCCAGAGATACTTCTTGGATCGACATCAAGAATTTCAGATAAATAGGTTTTAAGTCTTGAAGAGTCAAGGGAAGTACCCGTTCCAATCACTCGGTTCCTTGGCAGACCTGATAGCTTCCAAACATGGTAGGTGATGATATCGACCGGGTTAGAAGCAATCAGAAAAATTCCATTAAAGCCGCTGGCCATGATTTGTGGAATCATATCCTCCATGATCTTTGCACCGATTCCCAATGTATCGAGACGAGTCTGACCTGGCTTTGGAGGCGGACCAGCCGTGATGACGACAATATCTACATCTCCTAGCTCGGCGTATGTTCCTGCATGAACCTTCGTCCTTGAGTTCGTGAAGTCGATGCAATGAGATAAATCAAGTGATTCACCAATCGCTCTTTCCTTGTTTATATCCACCATGATTAATTCATCGCAAATGCCTTGATTCAAAATAGAATAGGCGGCACTTGAACCAACCAATCCTGTACCAATAATCGCTACTTTTCTAATATGCTTTTGCATGCTGTCCATCTCCTTGTGTAGGTAGTAGATGAGTATATGTGAATTATTTCACATGAAGTAAGAAAAAAATAAGATCACTCATCTATTAGGCGTTGCCCCTGTAAAAGTTATATTGTAATTCTTTTCACATTCTTATTGTACAATGACGATATTCACCATACAACAACTGAAAACGGTATCAATATGAATAAAAATTGACCAAAAAATGAAGACAAAGTGACCGAAAACTAAATATTAAAATATCAATCACATAAAAAACTTCACCGCTTTAAACCGC
>NZ_JBALSS010000006.1:428348-491925 GCF_036967045.1 Bacillus sp. JJ1609
GCGGTTTAAAGCGGTGAAGGGCTGTTGTCTGCGTGTTTTTTTATTTAGGTTTTTGTTGCTCTTTACGGTAACGTCAATGGTATAATTAATTTACTGATTATTCTGTTAAAAAGAGGTTTTCTTATGTTTACGATTTCTGAATTGGCTGAGGAGTTTGGGGTTACGACACGGACGATTCGATACTATGAAGAGCTTGGTCTGCTGAACCCTCGACGTTCTGAGGGTGGCCGCCGCATATACACTGGGAGGGAATATACCCAATTAAAACTCGTGCTGCGAGGGAAGCGCTTTGGTTTTTCGCTGGATGAAATCAAGGAGATGGTGCTTTTATTTGATGAGGACCGGACTGGAGAGAAACAGTTGAAACGTACGATTGAATACGGGAATGAGAAGCTGGCAGAGGTGAATGAAAGAATTGCAGAATTGGTTGAGATCAAGGTTGAAATAGAAAAACTGCTGTCAGATTTCAATGGGAAACTCGAAGGAATTCAAAGGGAGGTCAAGTAAATGAACTTTTACCAGGATGAACCGCAGTTTCGCGAGCTATTGCAGGAATTGCTGGATGAAGACTTTTTTCAGTATGCGGACAGGGCACTTCAAAGTTTTGGTGAGAAGTGTGCCAATGAAATTGACCAGCGTGCAAGGTTTACCGATCGTGAAGGCCAACCGAAGCTGAATAAATTCGATGCCTACGGTGAAGACATTTCCGAAGTGTGGGTGAATGATGGATACCGCCGAACCGTCAAGGAATCGTACAACACCGGTATTGTAGGCTATGTCCATAAAGAGATTCCTGAGCTCGGACGAAAGGGTAACTATATTTATTCCTACGCTCAGGGCTATCTGCTGTCGCAAACCGAGCCAGGCTTTTACTGCCCGGTGACACTGACAATGGCCACTGCTTATTTACTCGACCAGTATGCTTCTCCAGAACTCAAAGAAAAATTCCTGCCACACGTGCTATCTACTGGAGAGACCACACTATATGAAGGCGCAACCTTCCTCACTGAGCGGCAGGGCGGATCCGATGTCGGAGCCAATGACACAAAGGCAGTCCAGACAAAGAACGGTTACAAGCTTTACGGTGAAAAATACTTTGCCTCCAATGCCGGCATGTGCGGAGTCGCAATGGTTTTAGCAAGAAAAGAGGGAGCTCCATCCGGAACAAAAGGACTGACGCTGTTCGCAGTACCCTGGCGCAATGAAGACGGTTCGTTGAACGGCATCAAAATTCGCAGGCTCAAGGATAAGCTCGGCGTGAAGGCAGTTCCTTCTGCCGAGGTCGAATTCGATGGTGCGGACGCCTATGTTGTAGGCGATCCATCCAAAGGTTTTTATTACATGATGGAAGCCCTGAATCTCTCAAGGGTGTGCAACACAGTCGCATCTCTCGGAATCATGAGGCGCGCCTATAGTGAGGCAAGGCAGTATGCTTTAAAGAGAGATGCATTCGGCAAAAAGCTGGCAGACTTTCCTATGGTTAAAGACTCGCTGGTAAAAATGGCCGTGAAACTCGAGGTAGAAACTCGCACCGTGTTTAAATATCTGCCGCTTTTTGAAAAAGTAATGAGGAACGAAGAAGCAGTTTCAGAAAACGATGTCGTCCTAAACAGGCTGTACATCGCCCTTTTGAAAAAAGAAACCGCAGAGCAAGCCGTTCATTTTGCGCATGAAGCCATCGAAATGCATGGAGGTAACGGCTATATCGAAGACTTTGTCACACCGAGGTTATTGAGGGATGCACAGGTGCTTACTGTTTGGGAGGGGACCGCAAACATTCTTGGCCTGGAAGTATTGCGCTTGTTGGAGAAGTTCAATGCCGGAGAGCTTTTTTTACAGGAAATGAAAACGCGAATATCGAACATTCAAGGTGAATTTGCGGAACAAGTCCACACAGGAATGGAGCAGCTGGAAAAGCTATTAACTGCGCTTCACCAGGCCTCACCAGACCATAAGACCTTCCATTCCAAAAGAGTTGCCGAGCTGATGGTAAAAGTCTTCGAAAGTATTGCTGCACTTGAATATGAGGCTAGTGGGGATGAGCGGGCACGTAAGGTGATGGAAGTTTATATCGAGCATACTTGGGAGACACCATATCGGTTTAAACAAAATATGAAATCAGTAGACTATTTTACTGATATTGTTCAAGTCACCATCTTAGAAAAAATAGGACTTTCATAATAGTAAAAGGTTACATTTAGCAGGATCATTTTTATGATCCTGCTTATTTTAATTATCGACAAGTTTTGTATAGTTATTCTTAGAATCTCACGTGAACTTTGCTGAAATTGATAGAAAAAGAGATTTTGTTAATATACTGTGAAAAGTACCCCTGCTAAATTCCCTAAAAAATGATTTTGCCTGTCGGTAAATGAAATACGAATCTCCTTGTACCACTATTATTTTCCGAATAGTATGTAATTACGGCCGTAAATAAGAGAGTCAGGGAGTGGATAAATTGAAAAAAGTATTAAAAACAAGTCTATCATCTGTAGTACTTGCTGGTACATTGTTTGCTGGTTTTCCTGGTGCTTATGTACCGAAGGAGCTTGAAGTAGTACATAAGGCGGAAGCCCAAAAAAGTCACTCTCATGCTTCATTGGATTTAGCAATCATGAATGATGAAAAGTTAATTGAATCATTTATTAAAAGAGGACTTCTATCAAAAGATGCCTCAGATGCCGAAAAGCAAAAATTCCTAAAAAACTATTTAGCCTTAAAGGGAAAAACCACTGATAGCAAAGAGTCAGATCCTCTTGCTGCAAAGGTTAAGGCTTCCCAGGCTGAAAAACAAAAGAATTTTAAAGACTTCAACAATGGCTTGCTGAATGGCAAAGGGGAAAAGAAAGGCCATTTGAAAGGCAATCCTGATCCTGTTAGTGAAACCGCTTACAATGGTGATAAAAGAGAAGACAAAGTATTAGTCCTGGCTGTTGAATATTCAGATTTTGCTCATAATAACATTAAAGCGGGTGAATCAGACAATTACTATAAGGACTATCCTCTTTCACACTATGAAGATATGATTTTTGGAGAAAATGGAGTTAAAGGACCTAATGGTGAGAACCTCGTGTCCATGAAGCAATTTTATGAACAGCAATCAGGCGGAACCTATTCTGTAGATGGAAAAGCATATGGCTGGCTGAAAGTGCCGGGAACGGCTAAATTTTATGGTGCTGATAGGGCTACTGGGGGACATGACAATGTTACACCAGGTGGATCCAAGCAGTTGGTAGTTGACGCCTATAAAGCAGCGCTTGCTGCAGGAGTACCTGTAGAAGATTATGACTTAGAAGATCCGCATGACTTGGATGGAGACGGAAACTTGCTTGAAAAAGACGGCCTGGTCGATCACTTGATGATTATCCATGCAGGTATGGGGCAAGAAGCAGGTGGAGGATCACTTAGTGACGATGCAATCTGGTCTCATAGATCAGCAAAGTTTGTTGATTTAGACGGACTAGGATTAGGTAAACCTGGATTCTATGATTACACAATGATGCCTGAAGATGGAGCAACCGGTGTATTTGCCCATGAATACGGTCATGACCTAGGGTATCCAGATGAATATGATACAATTTATTCCGGAACTGGAGAAGCAGTAGCTTACTGGTCCATCATGGCAAGCGGATCCTGGGCTGGCAAGATTCCGGGAACAGAACCAACAGGTTTCTCACCAATGGCGAAATCTTATTTCCAATCACAATTAAAAGGAAACTGGACGAATGATACAGTTGAAATTGATTGGGAAGATGTATCTGCGAAGGGTACACAAGTATTGCTTGACCAAGCGAATTCGCCTAATGGGAAGAATGCAATTACAGCTAAAATAAATCTTCCACAAAAGAAAACATTCATCAATACACCTGCAACAGGCACCTATGAATACTGGGGAGGCCAGCAGGATGAAATTGATAGTAATATGGTCACAACAGTAGATCTGACAGGCAAATCATCAGCAACCTTAACATTCGATGCATGGTATGATATCGAAGAACAATGGGATTTTGCCTTTGTTCAGGTATCAGAAGATAATGGTGCTACATGGAAGTCTATAGGAAACGCTAATACACGTTCAGACGTTGTTCCTGAAGGGTATCCAACGATTCTAAATTCAATGCCAGGATTCACAGGGAAATCAGATGGCTGGAAAGCACAATCCTTTGATTTATCCGCTTATGCAGGCAAAAAAGTTCAGCTTCGTTTACGCTATGCAACAGACTGGGGAACATCAGAAAAAGGATTCTACGCTGATAATATTAAAGTCGTAGCGGATGGTAAAACGATTGTGGAAGATGGTGCAGAGGGTACAACATCTCCATTTACTTTAAAGGGATTTGAAAAGTCAGATGGTAACAAGTACTCTGACCATTACTACCTATTGGAATGGCGTAACCATAAGGGAGTCGACACAGGTCTTGCAAATATCAAACGTGGAAACTCTATTATGAGCTACGATGGCGGATTAGTAGTATGGTATGTTGATCCAACTTATACAGATAACTGGACAGGAATACATCCTGGTGAAGGATTCCTTGGAGTAGTTGATGCTCATCCGCAAACTGACCTGAATTGGAGCACAGGAGTGGCCGCTTCCACGCGCTACCATATTGCGGATGCTGCATTTGGCTTGAACCCAACTTCAGGTTTAGATTTAGTTTATCCGACTCAAACCTTAAACTTGGATTCACAAGAAAGAGTCACCCTATTCGACGACAGCAATAACTTCCTTAACACATTCATGCCAGACGCAGGCCGCAAGATCGGTAACTATGGCTTGAAAGTCCGTGTTAATGGCCAGGCTACAGACAAGTCTGTAGGATCGATAGTCATCTATAAATAATAAGCCGAACCTCCTGTTGTAACTGTGACGGAAACAGTTGCAAAGGAGGTTTTTTTGTTTGCGGTGGAACAGGAAAAAACGGGAGAAGGAACAAATGAACTGAATGTGTCCTCTCACGTGAATAATAGAGTATAAGCTCTTTGACTGTTAAAGTAACCGGATGGTATTGATCGTGTCTGTACCAGGCGGAGCAACCTCTAACGTCATGGAGTATGACTTGGATAATTGTCGTAAACAAGGCAACTGCTTTAACAGGCTCGGCTGTAATCAAAGTTAATTAAAAACTCCTACGTAGCCAACGTGGGAAATTTTTTTGTCGAGATTTAAGGAATCTTGTTTAATGAAATATTTTGAAAAATAATTCTTTAGAAGATGTTGACACCCTTTATAAGAGATGGTATTTTTATCATATGTTCTATATAAAGAACATAAAAATTCTTTATTAAGACTATAAACAGATACATAGAATTAGGCACTTAAAGCATGGCAGGAGGAAAAAATGAGCGCAATTGCAGGAATCATTCATTTAACAAAAGAGCCGGTTCCATTTGAGCATGGAAGAAACATAATGAAAGAACTAGAAAAGTTCCCGGCCGATGATATCCAAGTATGGCATAAACACAACGCCTTCATTGGAAACCATGCACAGTGGATCACCCCAGAATCAGTCGGCGAACAACAGCCATTCTACGATTCCGAAAGACAATGTGTCATCACAGCCGATGCCATCATCGATAATCGCGAAGAACTATTCGAAAAGCTGCAAGTCGAGCGTTCTAAGCAAAAAATCATGCCAGACAGCCAGCTCATTTTGCTAGCTTACTATAAATGGGGAGAAGAGTCTCCAAAACACTTAGTGGGCGACTTCGCCTATATGATTTGGGACGAACAAAACCAGAAACTATTTGGAGCTAGAGATTTCTCTGGATCACGAACTTTGTATTATTACAAAGATCATGAGAGGTTTGCGTTTTGTACTACTATTATGCCGCTGTTTACACTGCCGGGGATTAAGAAGGAATTGAATGAGCAGTGGATGGCGGAGTTTTTGGCGATACCTGTAAACTTCGAATCAGTTGACCCATCTTCTACTACATATAAACAAGTAGAACAATTGGCGCCATCTCATTCAATATCAGTTAACGAAGGAAGAGTTAGGTTATCAAGATATTGTTATCTATTGGAAGATAACAAGAAATTAAAGCTTAAATCCGACGAGGAATATGAAGAAGCTTTTCGAGATGTTTTCCAAAAGGCAGTCAAAGCAAGAATTAGAACCCATCTTAATGTAGGGGCACATTTAAGTGGAGGATTGGATTCTGGATCAGTAGTTAGCTTTGCATCGAAAGCCTTGAAACAAGAAAATAAAATGCTAAATACTTTTAGTTACGTTCCTGTTGATGGATTTGAAGATTGGACTCATAAAAGCAGAATAGCCGATGAAAGCCCGTATATAAAAGCTACTGTAAATCATGTTGGAAATATTAATGATCAATATTTAAGTTTTGCAGATAGAAGTCCATTTACTGAAATTGATGATTGGCTGGAAACAATGGAGACGCCTTATAAATTCTTTGAAAATACCTTTTGGCTAAGGGGAATGTATGAACAAGCTCAACAACAAAAAATAGGTGTTTTGCTAAATGGTCAGCGAGGCAATTGGACTATTTCGTGGGGGCCGATATTAGATTTTTATGGGACACTTATTAAAAATTTTAAATGGTTAATGTTGTTTCATGAAGTAAATCAATTAAGCAAAAACCTTGGTAGTAATAAATCAAGAATAATTTCAGCGGCCAGTAAAAAAGCATTTCCTTTACTCTTTCAAAAAAATAATCCAGATAATTCCTTTCATTTTCCTATTATTATCAACCAAGATTTAGCTAATAAGACGGGTGTTTTCTCTAAATTACAAAGCCATGGAATAGATATCTCTTTATCAAAAGATATAAGTGCTTATGAAGCAAGGAATAACCAATTCAATAACCTATACTATTGGAGTATAACTGGTACTTATGGTGCGAAATTTTCCTTAAAGCATTCTGTATGGGATAGGGACCCCACTAATGATTTGCGCCTGATTAAATTTTGTTTGTCGGTACCAGAGGAACAATTTGTACGTCAAGGTTTAGATCGATCACTGGTAAGAAGAGCTACAAAAGAATATTTGCCAGATGAAGTCAGACTAAATATGCGTTCAAGAGGAGTCCAAGGAGCTGATGGAGTACATCGAATGTCCAATTACTGGGGTGCGTTTATCGAGGAGTTGGAAAAAATGAGTGATGATTCTATAGTGGGATACTTCCTTAATCAGTCTGTAATTAAAGAAACAATTATAAAAATAAAGAATGAACCTCATCCAGAACTAGCTTTCGATTTCGATTTTAGAATTTTAATGCGAAGTTTGATAGCTTCTCGCTTTTTAAACAAATTTTCTTGAGAGGAGGTGAATAGTATGAAAAAGCAGTGGCAAGAACCAAAGTTAGAAGTTCTTAATATTAGCATGACAATGGCTGGACCAGGGATAAAAACTCCTGATGCTGTACAACCTGATCCAGATGCTCCTTTAAAAGACCAGGTTCACTATAGTTAATTTTTGATCTTGGAGTATTATTGCAAACCGCCCTTATACCTATATTTCAGTATGAGGGCTTTTTTAAAAATCTCTATAGAATCAATTGGAGTGAATCAAATGGTTATTACAGAAACAAGTTATGTCTACAATGCCTTCGGCCTGAAAATTAAAAGTAATATTGAATTACCAGAGTTATCTTTAATAAATAAACCTATAGAAAGTCCCGATATTTTTATCGAGGTAACTGAGTTAGAAGAGTATTGGGTGAGAAATGTTAGAAAGCAACAAGGGATGGTGATATTTGAAAATAATAATGTCGCATTTCATATAAAGGCCACTGCAACGTTTCTTATAAAAGATGGAAAGAAAATAATTGCATCTCTAATGCAAGGCTGTGACAAAAATAAGATTCGCCTTTATCTCCTCGGAACATGCATGGGTGTTATCTTAATGCAAAGAAAAGTATTGGCTTTACATGGTAGTGCCATAGCTGTTAATGGAAAGGCATATGCTTTTGTAGGGGACTCCGGTGCAGGCAAGTCTACACTCGCATCAGCATTTATGAATAGTGGCTACAAACTTTTAAGCGATGATTTAATTCCTGTAGCAATTATAAATGAGATTCCTTATATTATTCCTTCCTACCCACAGCAGAAGTTATGGGGGAAAAGCTTACAGTTATTAAAAATAGATTCCTCAAAATACAGTCCTCTATTTGATAGAGAGGACAAATTCGCTATTCCAGTTCATTCTAATTACTGTGATCAATCATTAGAGCTAGCAGGAATATTTGTGATTGAAAAAAATGATAGAAGCTTTATCAATATAGAAACTATTCAAAATCTAGAACGTTTTCGTTCACTTTTTAACCAGACTTTTAGATCTTTCTTAATTTCTCGTTTTCAGTTAATGGATTGGCATTTTTATGAATCTTCAAGAATCATAAATAAAACTAAAATGTATCGGGTACAACGCCCATCAGTAGGTTTTACTGCCCCGGAATTAGTCGAAAGAATATTAGAAATCATAAAAAAGGAGATGATCTAGATGTTAACAAAAGAAAATATTTTATTAGAAAGCAAGATTGTACAGATGCCAGGGAATATTGTTAGTGATATGGACGGAGAAAAAGTAATGCTAAATATTGAAAATGGAAATTACTATAATCTAGGTAAATTGGGTGGAGATATTTGGGAAATGGTGAAAAAACCTATTGAAGTTAGGTCCATTATTATTAAAATTTTATCTGAGTATGACGTGGACGAATCGGAATGTGAAAAGCAGGTGATTTCATTTGCTAACAAGTTATTTTCAGAAGGTTTAATAACAGTAGTAAATGGGTGAAAGCATTGATATCTCATAAATTGAGAACAGTTATAAAATTAAACAAACACCAAAAATTGCTTCTATTAGAAGCATTTATTTTCCTGGCATGGGCACGACTTATGAAAGTTATTCCATTTAAAAGATTGGCACCTATGTTAGGCAATCATATGAACGAATCTACTTATGAAGATACCCCTTCCATGACAGGTATCCTTCGTTATGTTTCCAGTGCATTACATATTATGAGCAAATATACATTCTGGGAAAGTGAATGTTTAGTTAAAGCAATTGCAGGCATGAAAATGCTACAAAGGCGGGGAATTGAAAGTACACTGTATCTAGGAACTGCAAAAGATGAACATGGGAAAATGATTGCCCATGCATGGCTGCGAAGTGGATCCTATTACGTTAGCGGCGCTGAAGAAATGAAACGGTTTACCGTAGTAAGCAAGTTTGCAAATAAATAAGTTATAGAATAAGAGGAAATTATCATGGAAATGATGGGCGAAAAAAAGCACTTTTCAAAAGAATTACAGCTACTGCTTTTTTTCTTGGATTCTAAATTTGAAGATAAGAATCTCTCAAAAGAGAAAGAGAGATTTAAAGATATTGATTGGAATCATTTTTTACAACTAACACTTCATCACCGTGTTTATCCAATTCTTTATAAAAGGATAAAGGAAATAAATGGTGACCTTGTCCCAGAAACGATAATAGGAAAGCTGCAGCAATATTATCAAAAAAACATTTTTCAAATGCTGATGCTAACGGGAGAATCTGAAAGCATATCCAGAATTTTTATTGACCAAAAAATTCGAACATTATTTTTAAAAGGTTCTATTCTTGGCGCGCATTTGTATGGAGATCTTTCTTTAAGGACCTCTTCTGATATTGATATTTTAATTCCAATTGAAGATTTAGAACGAGCTGAGTCGACGCTCTTAAACCTTGGTTATGTAAAAGATGATTATATACTGACTGTCTTGAATGATTGGAAATGGAGACATCACCATATCACTTTCATGCATCCGCAAAAGAAAATAAAGCTGGAAATACATTGGAGATTAAATCCAGGTCCATCATGGAATCAGTCATTTGAAGACTTATGGGAACGAAAGAAGGAAAGTTCGATCGCAGATTTTCCTTTGTATATGTTAGGCGAGGAAGATTTATTTTTATTTTTGGTTTCACATGGAGCACGCCATGGTTGGTCGCGTCTTCGCTGGCTAGTAGATATCGACAGGTTGGTTAGTCGAGATTTGGACTGGAGCTGTATTAAAAGGCTGCTAAAAAAATATCATCTTACTCAAGTAGGTGGGCAGGCTCTTTACCTTTCTTCAGAATTGTTGAATTCTTATAGTCCACCCGAACTAAAGGAAATATCTAATTCGAAAAAATCAAAAAGACTGGCTGAAGGTGCCTTATTTTACATTAAGCAATTGGTTAACCTTCATGTCAAACCTTTACCAGAAGAGATCGCAAACTACCATAAAAGCCATTTGTTTTTCTTAATGTCGTTTAAGCAAAAAGTATTATTTATTCTTAGTTTCTTATTTCCATATCCTGAAGATGCTCTAGCTTTACCATTGCCAAAGGTACTTCATTTTTTATATTTTCCTTTGAGGCCGTTTCTTTGGGCGATAAGAAGAAAAAAGAAGCAGGCAATGTTACAGGAGGATGTTACATGAACACCTTTTTGTATTATATAAAACAATTATTTAAATACTCAGGTAGCATTCTCTATTGGAATATCGTTGGAATGGCTTTGATCGGTTTTATAGAAGGTTTCAGTATACTGTTACTAGTCCCCTTACTTAGCTTAAGCGGGATAATGAATTTAGATTCCGGAGGCCATACACTAGCGAATTACCTCGGATTCTGGAATTTGATACCTGAAGCGTTAAGGTTACCATTCATCCTTCTTGCCTACGTATTATTAATCAGTGGCCAAAACTTAGTTGACAGAAACTTAAATATAAGAAATGTCAAAATTACGCATGGATTTATAGGTAAATTAAGAGTAGACACATATGAGGCATTATTAAGTTCTAATTGGGGTTTTTATACAAAGAAAAGAAAGTCCGATTTGATCAATATTATGACTATTGAATTGGCAAGAGTTTCGGGAGGAGTTTACCAATTTATTCAGCTATTAACCTCTATTATATTTAGTATAATCCAAATCGGGTTTGCACTTTGGTTATCTGCAAAAATGACGTTATGCGTTCTTTTGAGTGGTGTCATATTATCATTTTTTTCTCGGAAATTTATTAAACATTCAAAAGTACTTGGTAAAAAAACATCGATATTGTCGCAAGAGTACTTAGCAGGGATAACAGATCAATTGAATGGAATCAAGGATATAAAAAGCAACACGTTAGAAGAGTCTCAAATAAAGTGGCTTCAATCCATTGTTAATGGAATGAATTTTGAGCAAGTCGAGTATATAAAACTTAAGATTTCTTCTCAGCTATTTTATAAAATCTCCTCAGCTATTCTTATAGCCACTTTTATTTTTTTCTCTGTAAAAATGTTCAATTCACAGCCATCCCAGTTCCTATTAATTCTAGTGATTTTCTCTCGTCTCTGGCCTAGGATTACAGGAATCCAATCCACTCTAGAGCAATTAGCAGCAACAATGCCAGCATTTAAAGTATTAAACGATCTGCAAATAGAATGTAACACAGCAAGAGAAGTGTTATCGGATTTAAAAAAGACGAAAGTACTGCCAATCGTTTTGCATAAGGAGATCCAATGCAATGGTGTTTATTTTAGATACGATCATTCAATATCAACCTATGCTTTGCAAAATATTAATATAAGAATACCAGCAAATCAAATGACTGCAATTGTTGGTCGGTCAGGTGCTGGGAAAAGTACATTGGTTGATATATTAATGGGTCTTCATATGCCTGAACAGGGTAGGGTACTAATTGATAATAAGACTCTTACAGATGAATCGTTAATTTCATTAAGAAAAGCAATTAGTTATGTTCCACAGGAGCCCTTTTTGTTTAATACTAGTATAAAAGAGAACTTTAAAATGATTAACCCAGAAGTAACATCGCAACAAATATGGGAGTCATTAGAATTCTCAGCTGCAGCTGATTTTGTCAGAAAGTTGCCTAATGGGCTTGATACAGAAATAGGAGATAGAGGGATTAAGCTTTCTGGTGGAGAAAGGCAGCGGCTTGTACTTGCGCGAGCTATATTAAAAAAGCCCGCTATACTAATACTCGATGAAGCTACCAGTGCATTAGATACGGAAAATGAATCAAAAATTCAAAAAGCTTTAGAACAACTAAAAGGAAAGATGACAATAATAGTTATTGCCCACCGTTTGTCGACAATCCGGAATGCGGATCAAGTAATCGTACTGGAAGATGGAGAAGTCATCCAGAGCGGGAAGTTTGGTCAGCTTGCGAATGATTCCTCCGGAGTTTTTAGCGGACTATTAAAAAAACAGGCTGCAGTGATGTCTTCCTAAAAAGGAAAATAAAAACAAAAAACTTATTGACATGTTCTTTATACAGAACTAAAATAGGTATATATTATTAGTAATTGAGAACACATATTTTTTTTGCACCAAACGTTCTTTATCTAGAACAGATTAAAGTATAAGGTGGGTTTAATGAGCAATGAGTAATGCGAAAAAAGGGATTGCGAAAGAAATTAATCTTAAGGAAATCATTTCTGTCATAAAAAAGCGTCTTTGGATCATTGCCATTATTACTGCCTTGGCTTCAATTGCTGGATATGTTTATGGGGAGAAAAACACGACTCTCTTATACCAATCTTCTGCCCGGATTATTATAGGTGAAAATGCAGACATGAATACTCTACAGGTAATTTTGAAGGATCCTGTCGTGCTAGAAAAGGTTGTTAAAAAGCTGGATCTGAATCGAAGTCCTGAATCATTGGCTAACCAGATCAGTGTGGGAATTCTGGATAGTTCAAAGGTAGTAAACATTAATGTTATTGACATCAATGCCGTCAGAGCGGCTGATATTGCAAATACAACAGCTAAAGAGTTCAAAAATGAAATAAGTACACTGCTAAACTATAGTGATTTGAGAATCTATTCCCCGGCGAAAGTTAATCCCTATCCTATTAATGACAACGGAAATAAAACAGGTATTGTGGGGTTAGTGTTCGGTTTATTTGCAGGTATTGGATTGGTTTTCTTCCTGGATTCCTTAGATGACACTGTTCGATCCCAAAAGGATGTAGAGGATTATTTAGATCTTCCGGTATTAGGAAGAATCGCTAAGATGAATAAAAAGAATATTAAAAAGCAAAGTATCCATCAAATAGAATTCCCAGGAGGTGGTACCGGTGTTCCAAAGTAAACGTAGAGCTGCAAGGAATTCGCAAAAAAGGAATTTAATTGTATATTCCAATCCAGACTCCATCATATCTGAACAATTTAGAACCCTTCGAACCAATGTTCACTTTTTAACCGGAGGGAAGAAAAGCACTTTACTTTTGACATCTCCCAGTTCAGGTGAAGGGAAATCTACAGCGGCTGCAAATCTTGCTGTATCAATGGCACAGCAAAAGGAAAAAGTGCTTTTAATCGATGCGAATTTAAGGGATCCGGATGTTCATTTTATTTTTAAGATATCTAACAATACAGGGTTGGCCGATGTCCTAGCAGGACGTGTGGATTTGGAAGACACAGTATACCATACCGAGATAGGAAATTTAGACATTTTAACAAGTGGTCAGCTTGATTCTAATCCCGCTGAATTACTCGGTTCAGAGTCAATGCAGACTTTATTTCAAAAAGCCTTACAAGAATACGATTTGATTATTATTGATTCACCCCCTGTTCTGGAAGTAACAGATACGAAGTTACTGGCGAATAAGAGTGATGGTGTGATTCTAGTGATAAGTGAAGGAAGAACTGGATTAGAAAAGGCTACTGAAGCTAAAAAAGCACTTGAGTTTGCTAGAGCAAAGATTTTTGGGGTTATTTTAAATGAAATGTAGAAGCAGGGATTTTTTTTAACATGAATGTTCGTTATAAAGAATAATGTGTGCGTTGTAAAGTGGTGATGTCTCCTAGCCGTTATCCAAGGAGGCACTCGGTCATGCTGTGGGTTGAACCAACCTTAGACGCTCTGGTCGTCGATAGTGTGATGTGAGGAGGGGTTAAATGCCCCATTTTTTAATAAAGTTATTACTTATCTGTTTTTTAAAAAGAACAAATAAGTAAAAACTTTATTTTTAAGGAGTTGTTTAGGATGAAGGACATAGACAAATTTCCAAAATCAATAAAAAAAGCAGTCAGATATATCAAACAGGATGCAAGCAAGGAGCAGCTGGAAGAAATAAGGAAGCTTGTTGATTCTGCCATTAGATTACGAAGTGTGAGGCTTGACTAAAAAGAGAAAGGAGGAAAAGTATGACCTACAGGCAAAGGCTTTCATTATTCATCATTATTGATTCAGCTATCGTTTTAACGGCAATTATATTAAGTCATTTACTTGTTCGAGGCAGTATGGATCTTTCTTCATTGATATTCATGGTGAATTCACTCGCCATTTTATTAAGCCATCATTTATTTTCTTTTAAATTCAAACTTTATAAGAAGGCCTGGGAGTATGCGAGTGTTGGAGAGCTGATCATTATTTTAAAGACAGCTGCAGCCACAATTCTCACTGCGGCTTTATTTCAGGGAATCTTACTGAATGAATTGTTCTTTAGAAGGCTCTCAGTAACATGGCTTCTATTAGTCTTGTTAATAGGAGGCTCTCGATTTTGCTGGAGAATATATAGAGATTTGTATTTAACACGATACAGTCAAAACAAAAGAACTCTTATCATAGGTGCGGGTTCTGCCGGAACAATGGTTGCAAGGCAATTAATGAAAAGCAATGAGTCGGAACTTCAACCCGTTGGTTTTATCGATGATGATGTAAAAAAGCATCACCTTGATATTTTGGGCATACCAGTCATTGGTGGTGTCAATAAAATTGAAAGTATTGTACATGATCTTCAGATTGAAAACATAGTGATTGCTATTCCTTCTTTGAGCATGAGAGAGCTGAAAATCATTTTTCAGGAATGTGCAAAAACGAATGCGAAAACCCAAATTATTCCGATGCTTGAGGATTTAATGACGGGCAAGGTATCTGTGAATCAATTTCGCGATGTCCAGGTTGAAGATTTATTGGGAAGAGATCCGGTAGTCTTAAATAACGACATTATTTCAGAGGATATCACAAATAAAGTGGTGCTAGTTACTGGCGCTGGGGGTTCGATCGGTTCTGAAATCTGCCGTCAAATAGCCCAATTTAATCCTGGAAAATTAGTTTTATTGGGGCACGGCGAAAACAGCATCTACTCGATTGAGATGGAACTAAAGGAAAGATTCTGTAACTCAAATATAGAAATTATTCCTGTTATAGCGGAAATACAGGATGCCAAGAAAATGATGTCAGTGATGGAAACATTCCAGCCACATGTCGTCTACCATGCTGCAGCCCATAAGCATGTCCCATTAATGGAACAAAATCCTGAAGAAGCAGTTAAAAATAATATGATTGGGACGTTGAATGTTGCAAATGCGGCAAGCTGGCATGGAGTGAAAACATTTGTGATGATTTCTTCAGACAAAGCGGTCAATCCTACAAGCGTGATGGGCGCTACAAAGAGACTGGCGGAGATGATTGTTCAACATATGGATGCAAGCAGCAATACTAAATTTGTTGCTGTGAGATTTGGCAATGTCCTTGGCAGCCGTGGTAGTGTTATTCCACTCTTTAAAAAACAAATTGAAAAAGGTGGACCTGTTACAGTAACCCACCCAGAAATGG
Organism: Bacillus sp. JJ1609; assembly: GCF_036967045.1. NCBI lineage: Bacteria > Bacillati > Bacillota > Bacilli > Caryophanales > Bacillaceae > Bacillus > Bacillus sp. JJ1609. The sequence continues at coordinate 443,914 of NZ_JBALSS010000006.1, forward strand.
TGCGATATTTCATGACGATACCTGAGGCATCCAGACTGGTTATTCAAGCAGGCACTCTGGCCCAGGGAGGCGAAATTTTTGTCCTGGATATGGGCGAACCGGTAAAAATAGTTGACTTGGCTGAGAACTTGATAAAGTTGTCAGGCTTTTCAGTAGATGAAATCGGAATAGAATATACAGGAGCAAGACCGGGCGAAAAACTGTATGAAGAGCTTTTAAAGGATGATGAAGTTGGGGAACACCATGTTCATCCAAAGATATACGTAGGGAAGACGTCAGAATTATATATATCCGAGATAGAGGAGATCATTAGCACATTCTCTAGTATGGAAAAAGAAGAGCTGCGAGATAGATTGCTTGCTTTGGCCAATAATAGGGTTGCCAGTTCTCCATTAATATCAATTTCAGTTTAGGGGTGGAACTAATATGAAAGTGAAAAAAGCGATTATCCCAGCAGCGGGCCTTGGAACGAGATTCTTGCCAGCAACAAAGGCGATGCCGAAAGAAATGCTGCCGATTGTTGATAAACCTACAATTCAATATATAGTTGAAGAAGCAATTGAGTCAGGGATTGAAGATATCATCATTGTTACAGGAAAAGGAAAAAGGGCGATTGAGGATCACTTTGACCATTCTTTCGAGCTAGAACAGAATCTTTTTGAAAAAGGTAAGTTCGAACTATTGAATGAAGTTCAAAAGTCATCAAAACTCGTTGATATTCATTATATCCGCCAAAAGGAACCAAAGGGATTGGGCCATGCAATATGGTGTGCGCGTAAGTTTATTGGAAATGAGCCATTTGCAGTTCTTTTAGGAGATGACATCGTTCAAGCAGAAAAACCTTGTTTGCAGCAAATGATTGAGCAATATGAAAGATATAATGCTTCGATTTTAGGTGTGCAAAAGGTAAACCCTGAGGAAGTTTCCAGATATGGAATTGTAGATGGGAATTGTATAGGTGACCGATTCTATAGTGTTAACAGTTTAGTAGAAAAACCAGCTATAGAAGAAGCCCCTTCGAACTTGGCGATAATGGGGCGCTATATTCTTAATCCACGGATATTTGATGTACTTGATCAGCAAAAGCCGGGTGCCGGAGGAGAAATTCAGCTGACCGATGCCATTGCCGGATTGAATGAATATGAGGCGGTTTATGCCTATGACTTTGAAGGCAAGAGGTATGATGTCGGTGAAAAAATGGGCTTTATAAAAACTACAATAGAATTCGCTTTGCAACGAGAGGATTTACGTACTGATCTTCTAGATTATTTTTCTTCCATTCTAAATTTAGAAAAAACAAGGATGAGTTAGAACAATGGTATCCAGTAAGCGTGTTTTACTTTGTGCAACAGTTGATTATCATTTTAATGCTTTTCACTTACCTTACATGAGATGGTTTAAAGAACAAGGCTGGGAGGTGCACATTGCCGCAAAAGGTAATATGGATCTCCCTTTTGTTGACCGGAAATATGATCTACCGATTCAAAGGTCACCATTCAGCCCGCAAAACGTTAAGGCATACCAAGAATTAAAAACAATTATCGATCAAAATGAATATCAAATCCTCCACTGCCACACGCCTGTTGGTGGAGTGCTTGCCAGGCTGGCTTCAAGGGCAGCTCGAAAAAAAGGAACAAAAGTGCTTTACACTGCACATGGCTTTCACTTTTGCAAAGGATCATCAGTAATAAACTGGCTGATTTACTATCCGATTGAAAAATGGCTGGCAAGATATACGGACTGCTTAATTACGATTAATGAAGAAGACTTTAACAGGGCTGCCCAGCATCGTTTCAAGGCTCACCGAATTGAACATGTCCATGGAGTCGGAGTGAGTACGGAAAGATTCAAGCCAGCAGAAAAGGAATATAAAAAGGAATTAAGAATCGCCTACGGCTACAACGTTGGTGATTTTTTATTGTTTTATGCAGCGGAATTCAACAAGAACAAAAATCAGCAGCTTCTCATCAGGTCTCTTGCTTTAATAAAAGATGAGGTTCCAAACGCCAAGCTTTTATTAGCAGGTAACGGACCATTGCTGCAGGAATGCCGTAAGTTGACCCAATCTCTTGGTGTTGGGCATATGGTACAATTCCTTGGGTTTAGAAAGGATATCGAACAGTTACTGCAAATCTCTGATGTTGCAGTGGCATCCAGTAACCGGGAAGGACTGCCGGTAAATATTATGGAAGCAATGTCTTGCGGGCTCCCTATAATAGCAACGGAAAATAGAGGACACAGAGAATTAATTGCTGATGATCAGAATGGCTGGATCATCTCAGATATGGATTCTATGATGTTTGCTAAAAAGATGAAGGTACTAGCAAAGGATCCTGGCCTAAGAGCGGTCATGGGGTCTAATGGACGCAGAATGATTATGAACAAATACAGTACGAGTAAAATTATCGAAGAAAAGAGTGAGATTTACAAAACATATATGACCGAAGTGGAGGATGCACAGTGGGCGGTCCTATAAGAATTTTACATGTAGTTGTAAACATGAATCGCGGTGGTGCAGAGACACTGCTGATGAATCTATACCGGAACATTGATCGGACAAAAATCCAGTTCGACTTTTTGACCTGTAAAGAAGGAGTATTTGACAAGGAAATAAATGAACTGGGTGGAATGGTATACAAGATCCCTTATATTACAGAGGTGGGACATTCAAGATATATCAAGGCATTGAACGAATTTTATACTAAGTATCCACAATACCAGATCGTTCATTCACATATGGATAAAATGAGTGGGTTTGTATTACGTTCCGCTAAAAGAGCAGGAGTTCCTGTTAGAATAGCCCACAGCCATAGTACCAGGAGTGAAGGCGGGGCAGCGGCAAGATTATATAAATGGTTTGCCGGAACAATGATTTCAAAGTATGCTACAAAGTTTGTTTCATGTTCTAAAGAATCTGCAAACTGGCTTTTTGGGAATAAGGCAGATAGAGCAATTTTTTTTAAAAATGGAATTGAATTAGACAAATTTAGATTTTCTATGAAAATCAGGGAATCAATCAGGTCAGAATTAAAAATAAAAGAGGACCAGTTCATAGTCGGTCACGTAGGCAGATTTTCATTGCCGAAGAATCATTCCTATTTATTAGAGGTGTTTAATGAATTCCTGTCTTATAGAAAAGAGGCAATTCTATTGTTAGTTGGAGATGGCCCACTTCTTCCAGAAATAAAAAGGAAAGTAGAAGAAATGGGGTTATCTAAAAATGTTAAGTTTCTGGGAAGCAGATCAGATGTTGAACAAATCCTCCAGGCTTTTGATGTTTTTCTGTTTCCTTCTATTTTTGAGGGGTTTGGAGTTGCAGTACTTGAGGCTCAAGCTTCAGGGCTTCCTTGCCTTATTTCAGATTCAATAACCAAAGAGATAGATATGGGAATGGGATTAGTTCAATCTATGCCTCTCAACAATAAAAAACTATGGGTTGAAAGGATGCTGGACGTAAAGTATACAAACTATACGCGGAAAAGCAATCTAAACTCACTAATTTCAAAGAACGGCTACGATATATATAGTGCTTCAAATGATCTTCAAGAATTTTATTCTACTGCTTTGGGGGATGTGATTAATGAGGAAGTTAACGGTATTTACGCCAACATTCAATAGAGCATATTGTCTTACGAACTGCTATGAATCGTTAAAAAGGCAAACAAATAAAGACTTTATTTGGTTGATCGTTGATGATGGGTCTACTGACAATACGAAGGACTTAGTTAGTTATTGGCAGACTGAGAGCTTAATAGATATTCAGTATATCTGGCAAGAGAATCTGGGCATGCATGGGGCTCATAATACAGCTTATGAATTAATTGAAACTGAATTGAATGTTTGTATAGATTCAGACGATTATCTGACAAATGATGCAGTAGAAAAGATTCTAGGGAAGTGGGAAAGAGAAGGAAGCGAGAATGTAAGTGGTCTTATCGGATTGGACTCTTATCCAGATGGGACAGTTGTTGGAACTAGGTTGCCAGTTAATCTGAAAACTTCAACACTTTTCGATCTTTACTATAAACATGGAGTAACTGGAGATAAGAAGTTAGTTTATAGGACGGAATTAACAAAAAAGTTCCCATATCCAGTGTTCAAAAATGAAAAATATGTGGGGCTGGCATATAAGTATTACAAGCTTGATCAAGAATATGAAATGCTACTAATGGATGAAGTTTTATGCTGTGTGGAATATCTTCCAGATGGTTCATCGCTTAATATGGAAAAACAATATCGAAAAAACCCTAGAGGATTTGCCTTCTACAGGAAAGAAATGATGAAACTCCCCTTCGCTAGTAAAAAGTTTAAGTATCAACAGGCTATCCATTTGGTTTCCAGCAGCCTTCTAAGTAAAGATATAAATTTTATAAAAGAGGCACCTAATAAATTTTTAACGACATTGGCAGTACCTATAGGAGTCCTGTTATTTCTTTTTATTAAGACAAAAACAAGGCAGATTTAATTGAAAGGAATAGAAAATGGAAGTTCTTTGGTTAAATCTATTTATTGTCTTTTTATTTTCATTTTTTGCAAGGTATTTTGCTGTAACTGTAATCAATGCAGTCTCAATAACTAGTATTTCCTTAAATAAGATATACGTCTTTGGTTCACTTCTATCTTTAGCGTTAATATCAGGATTGCGATCCAATATTGGTGATACCTACTTTTACAAGCATGCATTTGAAGTGAATGACTTTTCATGGGAACATGTTAAGTCTCAAGAGAATATAGGCTTTTGGATTTTACAAATGTTTTTAAAGAGATTTTCAGATGACCCCCAAATCTTGATTTTTACTACTGCTATTATAACCAATATTCTTATCGTGTTTGTTTTCATGAAATATTCTAGACTCTATGAGTTAAGCACTTATGTTTATATCACCGGCGGTCTATATTTAGTCACAATGAACGGAATTCGGCAGAGTCTTACTGCAGCGATTATTTTTATGGGAACCAAATTTATCATAAACGGTAATTTCTTAGCCTATGCTATCATAGTTGTATTTGCTTCTACCTTACATGAAAGCGCGTTAATTCTTCTTCCTATATATTTCTTAGTACGATATAAAGCCTGGTCCAAAGCTACTTTAATGTTACTTGTAATATCAGTGGTAATTGTTGTAGGTTTCGATAAATTCTCATCAATCTTATATTCTAGCTTAGAAAATACTCAATATGGCCATTACAAAGATTTTCAGGAAGGTGGAGCAAATGTAATTAGAGTAGTAGTTTTTGGAACACCACTATTTATTGCTTTTTTAGGTCGAGACAAACTTAGAGAAATGTTTCCTGAGAGTGATTATATTGTGAATATGGCACTTCTAGGGTTAGTTTTTATGATTGTTTCAACACAGAATTGGATATTTGCCAGATTTTCAATTTACTTTTCTTTATACCAATTAATATTAATTGCTTGGATTGTTAAACTATTTAATCAAAAAGAACAGCGTTTCGTATATCTGGGAATTCTCGTTTTTTATTTTCTTTTTTATTATTACGAGAGTGTTATTAGTTTAAATGTTTTCTATAAAAGCGAATATTTTGATTTATAAAATTAGCTAAATCATTTTGCTGTTTTTTGACCGGGGGAGTGATAAATGAAGAAAAAGATCTTAATTGCTTCATTTGATCTGGCTATTGGCGGAGTGGAACGAAGTCTGATTGGGTTGTTGAATAGTATTGATTATCAAAGCTATGAAGTTGACCTTATGCTCTTTAAGCATGAAGGTGAATTCTTTTCACTTTTGCCAAAAGGTCCTAATTTACTTCCAGAAAACCCGATTTACAGTACATTCAGGAAATCAATTTCACAGATTTGTCAGGATGGCCAATATCCCATTGCAGTTTCAAGGATAGTTGCTAAATATATAAGCAATATTAAAGGAAAGTTGAAACGTGTGGAGGAACCAGGATACTTAACGATTCAGTATGGCTGGGAGTTCTCACGACCCTTTTTGCCTCGATTAACGAAGGAATATGATCTCGCTATTGGTTTTTTATGGCCGCATCATTTTATAGCAGAAAAAGTAAATGCAAAAAGAAAAGTAGGCTGGATTCATACAGATTATTCGAACATTTTTGTTGATAAGAGCACGGAGAATAAAATGTGGAAACAGTTGGATCAAATAGTCGCTGTTTCAGATGAATGTTCAAACACATTTTTAGAAATTTTCCCTGATTTAAAAAAGAAAACGATGGTCATCGAAAACATACTCTCACCTGAATTTGTAAAACAACAAGCTGAACTTGGAAGTGCTCTTGAAATGAAAAAACATCCTGAAAAAACTGTTATTGTTTCTGTTGGTCGGCTTTCTCATGCTAAAGGTTTTGATCAAGCCATTAGAGCATGTAGACAGTTAGTAGATAAAGAGTATGATATTGCCTGGTATATTGTAGGATACGGTCCACTAGAAACTGAATTGCAACAGCTTATAAAGGAGTTAAAACTTGAAAATCATTTCTTCCTTCTCGGTAAAAAAACGAATCCGTACCCCTACATAAAAGCATGTGATATTTATGTGCAGCCTTCAAGATATGAAGGGAAAGCGGTAACCATTCGAGAAGCGCAAATACTGGGGAAACCAGTGGTCATTACCAACTTTCCAACGGCAAAGAGTCAGGCGAATGATGGTAAGGATGCACTGATAACACCTCTTGGAGTAGATGGAATTGTAACTGGTATCCAAAGATTATTAGAGAATCCACTATTAAGAGAGACCTTGTCTAAAAACACAACAAAAATTGATTATGGAAATGAACAGGAAATCCACAAGTTATACAGATTAATCAACTGATAAATGGAGGTGTAAAACATGTCAATCTTAGTAACTGGCGGTGCAGGCTACATCGGCAGCCATACCTGTGTTGAATTATTAAATGCGGACTATGAAATTATAGTTCTAGATAATCTGTTGAATAGTAAGAGAGAGTCGCTGAACAGGATAAGCGAAATCACAGGAAAGAGCTTTCCATTCTATAAGGTTGACTTATTGAATGAGGGTGAAATTGAGCAACTTTTTATCGAAAATGATATCGAAGCAGTCATTCACTTCGCTGGTCTTAAAGCCGTTGGAGAGTCTGTTCGATTACCACTCAGGTATTATCACAATAACATCACAGGTACAATCAATCTTCTAAATATAATGAAGAAATACGATGTTAACAAATTGGTTTTTAGTTCATCAGCTACAGTATATGGAATGCCGGAGAGGGTTCCGATTTCAGAAGAGTTCCCTTTAAATGCGCTGAATCCTTATGGTCGGACAAAATTAATGATTGAGGAAATTTTAAAGGACCTATATGTATCTGACCAAAAGTGGAGCATTGCTTTGTTGCGCTATTTCAATCCAATTGGAGCCCATGAAAGTGGCACTATTGGTGAGGATCCAAATGGGATTCCCAATAACCTAATGCCTTTTATCACTCAAGTTGCGGTCGGTAAACTGCCAGAACTAAATGTTTTTGGCAACAATTATCAAACTGCTGATGGAACTGGTGTAAGAGATTACATCCACGTTGCGGACCTTGCGAAAGGACATCTGAAGGCTCTGGAAAAGGTGGCTTCCAGTCAGGGGATTGAAGCTTATAATCTTGGTACTGGGAAGGGATATAGTGTTCTTGAAATGGTGGAAGCATTTGAAGTAGCTACAGGAGTCCCCGTCCCATATAAAGTTGTCACCCCAAGACCTGGAGATGCTGCGATCTGCTTTGCCGATGCATCGAAGGCGAAAAAAGAATTAGATTGGTCAGCAGAAAAAAATCTCCGTGAAATGTGCGAGGATTCTTGGAGATGGCAGTCAAAAAATCCGAATGGATACGATGAAAATTTAATACAAACTGGAACAGGCAATCCGCACTTATCAAAAAGTGGGGATTTTTTTCATTCCAAAATTGATTGAAAGAGGAATAGAAAATGGATACGCAGGAAACGACACAACAAAGATTTAAGGAATTATTGCAGGACATTTACTTGATTGGTCAAAAAGCTGAACATGTAGAAACGAATGAGTTGATTCTGGAAATTAAAAGGAAGCTTTCAGTAGTTCTAGAAAAGAAACATTAATAATAGTTGTTGCTAGGGGTTGCAAAAATGAAAAGGCTCTTAGATTTAATTAGTTCTATTTTACTTCTTATTATGTTGTCACCAATCATCCTGTTTACCGCTATGTTTGTAAAAGTGAAGCTAGGTGCACCGGTGCTGTTTAAGCAGAAAAGACCGGGATTATATGGGAAGCCCTTTTACCTATATAAATTCAGGACTATGACAGATGGTCGAGATCGGAACGGAAATCTACTATCAGATAAGCTTCGTCTAACACCGGCTGGACAATTTTTAAGGAAATACAGCCTTGATGAATTGCCACAGCTGATTAACGTGTTAAAAGGTGAGCTTAGTCTAGTTGGTCCCAGACCACTGTTAATGGAATATCTTCCACTTTACACAAAGGAACAGGCAAAACGCCATCTTGTTAAGCCAGGTATTACCGGGCTATCCCAAATCAGCGGACGAAATACTTTATCCTGGGAAGAGAAGTTCAAGTTAGATGTTTGGTATGTCCAGAATCAATCATTTCTTCTCGATTTGAAAATATTATGGCGAACAGTATATAAGGTCATCCAGACAGAAGGGGTCACACAGCCTGGCAATGTGACGATGGAACCGTTCAAAGGCTCAAAATCTATCGTAAAAGAGGGGCACGGATGAAAATTGCCATTATAGGTCAGGGAGGACATAGTAAAGTCGTTCGAGACATCATTAGGGCAATGGGAGAAGCGGAAATTGTCGGCTGCTTGGATGATAAATTTAATACGGAATTTTATCATGAACAAATATTTTATGGACCAGTAGTTTCTGCAAGAAGGATCGCTGAAGATTTTCCTGGAGTTAGATTTTTTGTAGCAGTTGGTAATAACCGAGTTAGAAAGCAGATTGTAGAGCGACTAGGTATTTCCAATGAGTTCTATGCAACCTTGATTCACCCGACTGCTCAAATAAGCTCAGAGTCTTTAATAGGTCCAGGAAGTGTCGTGATGCCATGTGCTGTGATAAATACAGACGTCCATATTGGAGCTCACGCAATTATTAATACATGTGCAGTTGTCGAGCATGATAGCTTGGTTGAAAATTTTGCTCATGTCTCTCCAAATGCAACTTTGACTGGAAACGTAACTGTGAGAGAAGGAGCGCAAGTTGGAGCAAGTGCGACCATCATCCCGGGAATGGAAATTGGCGAATGGGCAATGGTTGGGGCAGGTGCTACAGTGATTCATCCTATTCCACCAAACAGTACCGCTGTTGGAGTTCCTGCTGTTGTGAAAATGAAAGAAGTAACTGGGGGTGTATAAATGATTAATACAACCGTTCAAAAAAGGATTTTCCTCTCCTCACCGCATATGAGTGGAAATGAACAGAAATATATTAATGAAGCTTTTGAAACAAATTGGATTGCCCCTCTTGGTCCCAATGTGGATGCATTTGAAAAGGAAATAGCCGCCTATACAGGAGTCAATGAAGCTGCAGCCGTCAGTTCTGGAACGGCAGCGATTCATCTGGCTCTTTCTTTATTAGGAGTAGAAAAAGGAGATACAGTATTTTGTTCCACCTTAACCTTTATCGCAAGTGCAAATCCCATTTTATATCTAGGTGCTGTACCGGTGTTTATCGACTCTGAACCAGAAACATGGAATATGTCCCCGCAAGCGCTTGAAAAGGCATTTAGGAAGGCCGCTTCAAATGGAAAACTTCCTAAAGCTGTTATTGTTGTTAATTTATATGGGCAAAGTGCAAAGATGGATGAGTTGACAGCATTATGCGATCAGTATGAAGTACCAATGATAGAAGATGCCGCAGAATCCCTTGGTTCTTCTTATAAAGGGAAACCAAGTGGTTCGTTCGGCAGTTTCGGAATTTTTTCTTTTAACGGCAATAAAATCATTACCACTTCAGGTGGCGGAATGCTAGTGTCGAACGATGCATCGGCAATCCATAAAGCCCGATTCCTAGCGACACAGGCGAGAGACCCAGCACCGCATTATCAGCATAGCAAAGTCGGCTATAACTACCGATTGAGTAATGTTTTAGCCGGAATTGGAAGAGCGCAGTTGGAGGTTTTAGAGGATAGAGTCGAAGCAAGAAGGTCTATTTTTGTAAGGTATCAGCAAGAACTTTCTGGATTACCAGGCATTCAATTTATGCCGGAATTAAAGGGAACTTATTCAAATCGCTGGCTGACAGCAATGATGATTGATGAAAAAGAAGCGGGTATTTCAGTAAACCAACTAATAGATTTTTTAGCTGCAGAAAACATTGAAGCAAGACCAGTCTGGAAGCCACTTCATATGCAGCCATTATTCAAGGCTGTTAAGTATTATTCGCATTACGAAAAGGAAAGTGTTTCAGAGGGATTATTCGCCAATGGAATTTGCTTGCCTTCCGGTTCAAATATGGAGGAAATTGACCAAATTAGAGTAATCAATTGTATTAAAAATTTTTCAAAGGTAAAAGTGGTTGAAAGCAAAATATTCTAATATCCAAAGGATAATGAGGTAACCTAAATGATTGGAAAAAATTTAGCTGAACTTAGAAGGAGAAAGGGGTTGAGCCTTTCTGAACTATCTGATCGATCCGGGATTTCCAAGTCGTATTTAAGCAATATAGAGCGGGATGTACATAAAAATCCCTCCATTCAGATCCTCGAGAAGATATCGGATGTATTAGATGTTGACCTTAAAGCATTGTTGATAAATGGTCATAGTACAGAAAAGGGACTCCAGGACAAAGAACTTTACGAATTTGTAGAAGAGCTGAAAAAGACAGGGATTAAAAAGGATAATATTCAAGAGTATAAGCAGCTAATTGAGTTTATTAAATGGCAGAATAAAAATGTAGGAGTCAAAAAGTAAAATGGCCAAAAAACAAGAAATTCCTAAAATCATCCATTACTGTTGGTTTGGAAAAGGAGAAAAGCCCGAAATCGTTCATAGATGTATGAATAGCTGGAAACAACATTTGCATGATTATCAATTTGTTGAATGGAATGAAGACACTTTTGATAATAATGCGAACGATTATGTGAAAGAAGCGTACCAAGCTGGGAAATACGCTTTTGTTAGCGATTATGCAAGAGTTTATGGGTTATATCGATATGGCGGAATTTACCTGGATACAGACGTGGAAGTCTTTAAAAGCTTTAATGATTTACTGCATCATGAGTCGTTTTGGGGTTTTGAACAAGAAAATTATATCGCCACTAGCACGATTGGAGCAGCAAAAGGAAATCCACTCGTAGAGATTTTCTTAGATTCATATAGAGGCAAAAATTTTATTAAAAAAGATGGTAGCTATGATGATCTTACGAATGTAGCAATTGTAACGGATATTTTAATGAAGCAAGGATTGGTTATGAATGGAGAGTATCAAGAGTTCGCTGGCTTAGCGGCTTTTTACCCTCAAACCTATTTCTCTCCGTACGACTATATTAATTGTAGAAATTTTATTTCTGAAAACACTTATGCCATGCATCATTTTTATAAGAGTTGGTTATCTCCGAAAATTAGATTGAAGAGTAACTTGAAATCCATAGCTGCAAAGCTAATTGGAGGAGAGAATGTCGCAAAACTAAGAAAAGTTGTATCAAGGAATTAGGTGAAAAAATTTGCGCTGTCACGAAAAAGAGACTAAATTACCTAAGGTTACAGTAATTATACCAGTCTATAATTCTGCAGAATTTATATCTGATTGTTTAGAAAGTGTGTTACAACAATCCTATAAAAACCTTGAAATAATAATTATTAATGATGGATCAACAGATAATAGCGAAAAGATAATTGAAAATTATTTGAAAGATAAAAGAATAAAGTACTTATCGCAATCTAATAGGGGTCCTGCTGAAGCCAGGAATGCTGGTATTAAGTTTGCTAGTGGTGAATATTTAGTATTTATTGATGCAGACGATACAATTGAACAACATTATATTGAATCCCTTTTAGTGAAAATTTATATTTCAAAATCTGATTTAGTTTGTAGTGGGTATATTGATTTATCAGAATATGGAATAAAAAAACATATAGACTTTGAAATTGGTGAACAAACATCTGTTCATGATTTTGCGGAAATGGTGTGCCAGGGAACAGGTGGAGTACTTTGGAGTAAAATTTTTAAGAAAGAAATCATCATAAAACACAATCTTCAGTTAGATAAAGATTTATATATGTCAGAGGATTTAGTGTTCGTACTTAGATACGCTTCGCATTGTGAATCCTTTAGTATGATTAATGAATTTCTTTATAAATATAATAGACTTAACCAGAATAGTATTAGTTCAAATGTATCTATTCATTATCTAGAAAATTACATAAACGTTTGTTCTAGAATAGAAAAAATACTAACAGAAATTAAATTAAGTGATGAAAAAATAACTGGGATAATTAACAAGCGAATGCAAGAAACATTATTACAACTTGTAATTGGAGAAAGTATAAATTTAGATAAAACAGGATTGGATATACCCGTACAAAACATAAAAAGAATTTATAACAATCAAGTAATACAAATGCACATAGAGAGTTTTAGAACCCAAAAGATCATTTATAAGCCATTAATTATGTTAATAAAAAGACAAAACTTTAAATTAGGTATATTTTATAGTTTTAGTTTGAATAAAATTATTAAATTTAAAAAAAATCTTTTAAATGGGTGGATATCTTATGAAACGAAAACTACTCTTCGTAATTGATTCATTAAACATAGGTGGAGCAGAAAAGAGTCTCGTTTCGCTGTTGAATTTATTAGATTATAAAAAATTCGATGTTGATTTGTTAATGTTTAGTAACGGTGGGGACCTAGTCCCCTATTTGCCACAGCAAGTGAATATTTTACCTGTACCGAATTATTTTTGTTATGTTACAAAAGGAAGGAATTATAAAAATGAAAAAATAAAATTACTCTATCCAAAAATAAAAACTTCGTTTTTATTAAGAATAAATAGTTGTAAGAAAATACCTTTACATACAGAACAGGTGGTCTTTAAAAGTATATATAACATTATTTCTCCTCTTACTAATATTTATGATGTCGCAATTGCATACAGTCAAGGAATGCCTACCTACTTTGTTGCAAATAAGGTAACAGCCTATAAGAAAATCGCATGGATAAATACAGATTATGAAAAGACTCAATATAATAAAGATTTAGATTATGAATCATACAAAAAAATCGATTCAATTGTTGCTGTTTCTCAAAATACCAAGGACTCAATTACTAATGTTAAATCTGAATACTTAAATAAGATTCAAATTATTTTAGATGTGGTAAATCCTAAAATGATAGAAAGAATGGCCGAAGAAATTCAAGTAAATGAATTTAGTGAAGGTCAAATAAACATTTTAACTGTTGGTAGGCTAGTACCAGTAAAATCTTATGATTTAGCAATTGAAGTTGCCAAGCTATTAAAAAATAGTAATTATAAATTTAAATGGTTTATTATCGGGGAAGGGCCAGAGAGAAAAACTTTGGAAAAGTTAATATCTTCGTATGACTTGAACGAACATATAGTTTTACTTGGGAAAAAGCTTAATCCGTATCCCTATATGAAAAATTGTGACATATACGTTCAGACATCTATTAAAGAAGGTTTTGGATTGACTGTATGTGAAGCAAAGATTTTAAAGAAACCTATAGTATGTACAAATTTCCCTACAGCAAATGAAATTATTAGTCATAATAAAGATGGATTAATAGTGCAACACGATGCTGAGTCTATTTATAATGGAATAAAAAAATTCATAGATGATTTCAATTACAAACAAAAGGTGTTAAGTAGACTCAAATTAGAACTTCCGTACAATTCGGTGGACCAAATTAAAAACTTTCATAATATAGTTGAATTATAAGGATGGAACTAGATATGAAAAAAATTTTTGTTGAAATTTATCTGCAGTTTAACCTTGGTGATGATTTATTCTTAGATACAATTGCAAAACAGTTTCCTGAATGCGATTTTACTATTAATTATTTGGGATCGCATTATGATAAATTTCTTAAGAATTATCCGAATGTAAAAAAGAGAAAATATAATATTATTAATAAACTTGGGCAGAGATTAAAATTAACAGATTCGATAACAAACTATAATGAAGTAGCGAAAGAACATGATGCCTTATTATTTATTGGGGGCTCCATATTTAGAGAGGAAGAGTATCATAAACCTTTGTATAACGATAGGCTGAAATTGATTATGGAATTCAAGAAAAGTAATAAACCAGTTTATATACTGGGTGCGAATTTTGGACCGGTAAAAACTGAGGCCTTTATTAATGACTACAGAAACCTATTTCAGCTTTGTACAGACGTATGCTTTAGGGATTTATATTCTTATGAATTATTTAAGGATCTCAAACAGGTTCGATATGCACCTGATATAATCTTTCAAGTGGATTTAACAAAATATAAGGACAAAACAGTGGAAAACCATGTTGGATTTTCAATAATAGATGTTAGACATAAACATGGTTTATCTAATTACTATGAGGAGTATATAAATAGTACAGTAAAGTCTATAACACTTTTAGTTAATAAAGGTTATAATTGTTCATTGATGTCATTCTGTGAAAAAGAGGGAGATCTTGATATTATATATACTATTTTGGATAGATTACATCCTAATATTTCAAGATGCGTAACTATATACAACTATGACGGGAATTTAAAAGAAGCTATTAACTTAATAGCTTCTTTTAATTTGTTTATAGCTGCAAGATTTCACGCAAATATACTCTCACTATTATTAGGGATCAAATTATTGCCGATAATTTACAGTTCAAAGACTAGTAATATGTTAAGAGATATTAATTTCAATAATTGTAATGTCAAAATGGATAATCTGGAACTTCAATACGATGAAAGTGTTCTTAGTAATTTAGATCAAAAAGTGATAAACATTGGTGACATTATTAAAAATGCAGAGAAACAATTTACTAGATTGAAAGAATTTACCAAAAATGAAACCGGATATAGAGGGATAGTATGAAAAAAAAGATACTATTTATGGTAATAAACATGAATGTAGGCGGAACAGAAAAAGCTTTATTAAATATGATTGATGTAATGCCAGAGGAGCAGTACGATATTACAATTTTGATGCTGGAACCCTATGGAGGGTTTTTAAATTCTATTCCTAATCGGGTTAAAGTAGAATATGTAAATGGTTATTCAAAAATGAAAGATATTCTTAATAACCCCCCAAAAACAGTGGTTATGAATTTTCTTAAGCAATGGAAACTATTTCAAGCATTCTATTATCTTATTTTATTTCTAGTTACCTCAATCAGTAAGGAGAGGAGTTTGCTTTTTGCTTCGTTATTACGGCATTACCCTATTAATCAAAATGAATACGATGTTGCAGTAGCTTATGCAGGCCCAATGGACTTCATAAGCTTTTTTATTTTAAGAAAAGTTAACGCTAAAAAAAGGATACAATGGGTTCATTTTGATATTACAAAAATTGGTTTTAATATGGATTTTGCATCAAAAATATATACTGAATTCGATAATATTTACTCGGTTTCCAAAGAGGCAAACTCTAAATTAGTTAATAAAATACCGTTTTTGGAAGAAAAAACTGAAGTATTTCATAATTTGGTTTCATCACACAAAGTGCAGGAGCA
The DNA here is from genome assembly GCF_036967045.1 of Bacillus sp. JJ1609. Taxonomy (NCBI): domain Bacteria; kingdom Bacillati; phylum Bacillota; class Bacilli; order Caryophanales; family Bacillaceae; genus Bacillus; species Bacillus sp. JJ1609. The sequence goes on from NZ_JBALSS010000006.1 coordinate 459,580, forward strand.
AGCTAAAGATGGAATAGGTTTTACAGACGATTTTAATGGGATAAGAATATTATCAGTGGGGCGGCTTTCACCAGAAAAAGGTCACGATTTAGCCATAAAAGCAATGTCAAAATTAATCTCTGAAGGTTATAACGTTAGATGGTACTGCATCGGTGAAGGGGGGGCGGAATTTGAATTAAATAGATTAATCGATGAATTGAATATTAAACAACATTTTAAATTATTAGGCGCATACTCAAATCCGTATACATATATGTCTCAATGTGATATATATGTTCAGCCTTCTAGATATGAAGGCTATTGTATTACATTATTAGAAGCAAAGAGTTTATTTAAACCTATAGTTGCTACTAATGTGAATGGTGTAAAGGAACAAATTAAAAATGGAGAAACTGGATTAATTGTTGATATAAATGAACACTCATTGTTTGAAGCTATTAAAACTATAATTGATGACCAAACATTACAAAAGACCTTTGTGGATAATTTACAACGAGAAATTAAGGGGAATATTTTAGGTAGAGAAAAAATATTAGAGATTATTTAAGACCATGACAAAATATATGCTGGAAGGTTATGAATGTGATAAATCAACTTAAAGCTGGAGCACTACTTTCTTATGTCGTATTGCTTACTAATAGTGTAATATCCATACTATATACCCCTATAATGTTAAATCTGCTGGGGCAGTCTGAATATGGTTTATATAGCTTAGCTAATTCCGCGACAGGCTATATTGGAGTTTTGAATTTCGGATTAGGTAATGCAGTTATTAGATATACAGCCAAGTATAAAGCGTTAAATGATGAAGAAAGTTGTTCGAAAATTTATGGAATGTTTTTTATAATGTATGCCGTTCTAGGTGTAATAGCGATACTGGCGGGATCAATACTTACTTTTAATTCTGGTAGTATCTTTACAAATTCCCTATCGGGTTATGAACTAAATAAACTAAAAATATTAATGTTGATAGTTACTTTAAATTTATCTTTAGGTATAGGTTTAGGATTATTTAGTGTAATTGTATTAGCACATGAAAAATTTATTTTTCAAAAATTAATTGTAATATTAGGGTCGATTATTAGTCCTCTAATAATGTTGCCCTTGTTATTAATGGGTTACGGCACTATAGCAATGGTGATACTAACCACAATAATAAATCTTGTTACCATTCTTTTTAATGCGTTGTATTGCTTTAGAATCCTAAAGATAAAGATAAAGTTTAAAAAGATTGAGGGTCCATTATTAAAAGAAGTTATCGTTTTTTCATCCTATATTTTTGTAAACCTAATTATTAGCAAGCTCTATGATACAACGGATCAAGTTATTTTGGGGATATACAGTGGGACAGTGGCTATTTCAATTTATGCCATCGGAACGATGTTTACAGGCTATTTTTCAGGATTTGCTTCGGCAATATCTAATGTTTTTTTAAGTAAAGTTACTAGAATGACAACGAAAGAGGCTTCGGTTGAAGAACTTTCGAATTTGTTTATTCGCGTTGGCAGAGTTCAATACATTATTCTCTCTCTTGCATTAACTGGATTCATTATTTTTGGGAAGGAATTTATAAATTTATGGATTGGAACGGAATATGAGCATTCTTATTTTATAGCCCTAATAATCCTCGTTCCAATGATTGTTACCTTAATTCAAGGGATGGGTGGTGTTATTTTACAAGCAAAAAATATGCAAAGATTTAAGACATTCATAAATGCAACTGTTGCCGTTGGAAATGTATTTTTGAGTATTCTCTTTGTCCAGTGGTGGGGGGCTCTTGGTGCAGCAATTGGAACCGCTATTGCATTTTTTATAGGAAACATTTTAATAATCAATATCTATTATTGGAAAGTAATCCAGATTGATATCCCTAGATTTTGGAAGAATATCATTTTAATGAGTTTCCCTTTTGCCATAAGCCTATTATTTGGATTAACAGTGAATGAGTTTGTTTTAGCAAATTCATGGTTACTATTCTTTATCAAAATAGCTTTGTTTACATTAGGGTTCCTGCTGTTAATGTGGAGTACTGCGATGAATAGGTATGAAAAAAATCTATTTATTTTACCGATAAATCATTACTTGAAAAAACGGCTCCAAGGAACAAGTATATAGTTGGGTATAAATTATCTGTATGAGGAGAAGAGCAATTGATATCAAAGTTAAAGGTGTTATTTTCATTTTTATCTGGAACACTGTTGGCTAGGTCCTTTTTAACTCCTAGGATTCTAGGTTCTATTTTTATAGACTATCTGGAATGAGAACAAAAACGAGTAATATAAGGGCTCGATGTACATTTCGTGGTAAAAGTATAGTAATAGAAAAGGGGGCCTTTCTTAATCACAACGTTTTTATAGACAGCTGGGAATCAGTAATAATCAAAGAGAATGCTGCAATTGCTTTTGATGTATTAATATGCACACCAAGTCATAAAATTGGTGAACCAAGAAACAGAGCAGGAGTATCAGACAGAAAGCCAGTTATAATTGGGAAAAGGTGCTGGATTGGTGCCAGATCTACTATACTACCTGGAGTTATCCTCGGTGATGGTTGTGTAATAGCAGCAGGTTCGGTGGTTAATAAAGATTGTAAACCAAATACTCTTTACGCAGGAGTTCCGGCAAAAGAAGTGAAATCTTTATTTGTTGGTTCCAAAGATATTGAGTTAGTTAATTTTTCGTAGAAATGGAGCAATCAGTTATGAGAATTGCTTTTTTATCGGACATACATGGAAATGCCAAAGCACTAGATGCTGTTTTAGAAGATATCAAACATAGAAAAGTTGATAGAGTAGTAATATTGGGTGATTTATGTTACAGAGGGCCTGAACCTAAACGTGCCTTGGAGTTAGTTAAAGAGCTTAATACTGAAGTAATTAAAGGAAATGCAGATGAATGGATTGTCAAAGGGGTTCAACATGGTGAAGTGCCTGAACATGTATTATAAATAATGAATAAAGAACGTGAATGGACATTAGCGAAGTTGGATGATGAAAGTATTAATTATCTTAAAAATTTACCTCAGTAACTAAATATTGAGATTGAAGGTCTCAAAATCCATGCTTATCATGCTACACCGCATAGTTTGTTTGAAGTAGTATCACCCAATGAAACAGAATACAATATTTTAAAGAATATGATGATTGAAGAAGCAGAAATCTATGTATATGCTCATATCCATAAATCTTATATAAGATTTATAGATGGTAAATGCATAATTAATACAGGGAGTGTCGGACTTCCTTTTGACCGTAGTAATAAAGCTGCTTATGTAATAGTTGAAATCGACGATTACAATAATGTTCAAACCTCGATAATTAGAGTTAATTATGACATGGAGAAGGTAATAAAACAATTTCAATTATCCGATTATCCCAATAAGGAGTTAATGATTAATCTATTACGAAATGCAAAGGTTTAACAAATTGATTATGAGTTTAATATTGTTAAAGGCTCTAGATGGTTGTCTTTCTTTATAATACAAAGGTAGGATATATTATGCTGCTTAAAAGAGGATTTCTTATATTTCTTACACTAAGCTACATGAGTTTTGTGTGGATCCAATCAAGTCTCTTCAATCCAGAAAGTTTATCTCCCATATCAAGCACTTTCAACAAGACTGTATATTTACTAATAGGAGCAAGCCTGGAATTTGCCCACCTATTTCAGTTTGGGCTCTTATACTTGTTTATCATACTAGTCTTTCTAAGCTTTGGAACACTAAGGAGATGGCAAGAAGTCATCGCCGCAATCATAGCGCTATCTTACGGCATAGTCGATGAAATACATCAGCTATATGTACCTTTTCGGTCATTTTCAGTTATTGATCTTTTGAAGGATAGCATCGGTGTGTTTGCCTTCTGGTGGGTAATAAACCGCAGCTATTTCTATAAAAAGAATTCACGAGTAGGACAATGGTTAAGAAGTGTGAATAAAGTGTCGCGATAAAATATTTGTCGAATAAATATTCTTTAAAAAGAACGGTGGGTACTTTATAATTCAAAGGGAATAGTAGTTTGAATTGTGCATTGAATGCACTATTATTTTGGTTTTGTTGTTCTATATAATGAACGAGAGAGGGATAATAGATGAAAGAGAAAAATGTTAATAGACGTCCAACCGTGTTAAGCCATCAGCCTATTCAGTTTGAAACTTCACAAAGTTGGAACAAAGGCCATGGACCGGTATCAGGTGATCCCGGAAAAAGTGATGGAGATAAATACCCTCATGAACCTTATCCAGATAAGAAGGATCATAAAAATAAACCATAATAAACTAATAACGTCTAAATAAAAATCACTTATTTTGGAGTCTGTAATGAAAAAATATTTATCACTATCGATAGCTGAACATGTAATTGAGATTTGTTGCCGGTCTGAAAGGATTCTTAGTTATGTTGAAAAGTTTTTTTTATCTGAATATCAGCAGAATGTTGATAAGATTATAAGAGTAGATATTTTAGATAATTGGGATTCTCCTTTTACCAGCTACCACGTATCAATAAAAAAACAAGAAGACAAAATCACCTTCCAAAGATCAGACTACCTAATAGAATCCACCCCGGACTACACATCAGCCACAATTCAAGTTCACGACGAACTGGCCTTAAAGCATGCACTAATGAATCTCTACAGTTCCTACATCGTCCACCACAACTGGGGTTTATTGATTCATTCATCCTGCGCAATCGAGAATGGCAGAGCTCATATCTTTGCAGGCCAATCAGGTGCAGGCAAATCCACTGCTGCAAAGCTGTCCCAACCGCGTGAATTACTATCAGATGAAGCAACAATAGTAAAAATCACGCAAGATGAAGTGACAGTGTTCGATTCACCTTTCCGTAGTGAGCTACAATACACAGCTTATCAACAACCTTGTCCCTTAGCAGGCATCCATCTTCTGTATCAGGCAGACCGAAATAGACGAGAAAAGCTGCGCAAACCAGAAGCCCTATTATCACTGATGGATAAAGTTTTTTACTGGCACCATGACTCGACAGAAACCCAGCGAATCATGGGGTTATTGCGGACGCTGGTGGAAAAGGTCCCGGCGTATGAACTGCATTTCCGTAAAGATCCTACATTTTGGGAGCTGATTTCATAATGGTCCATTTTATTCAAAAAAGTAGCTTTGAGGCGACCCATATAGAGGATGAGTGGATCATTCTGGATACTGATCAATTTACGGTCACGAGACTGAATGATCTTGGCGGCTTTTGTTGGCTGAAGCTTCGTGAAGCTCAAACTGTGGATTCTCTCAGCGAGGCGATTGATCAGGAATATGGTTCCACTTGTGAAAAAACATCTATTGATAAGTTTTTATCCGATTTAATGAAGTGTGGGCTGATTGACCATGCTATTTGACGAGGCAACGATCCGTTTTTTGAAAAGTGCAGTTGAAAAGGATGGGTTTCTTGAGCTGCCGGCACAAGGGAATAGCATGTTTCCTTTAATCCAGAGAGGGGATGTCTGTAGGTTCGTTCTATCCAGTCCTGACTCTTTGGAAAAAGGAGACATTGTTTTATTCCATACCGAGCACGGCCAGCTGATTGCCCACCGATTTTTACATAGGCAAATGATTGATGGCAGCCTCCACTATATTTTAAAAGGGGATTCCAATCTAGGCTGCGACGTTCCCGTTAAGGAAGGGAAGCTGATTGGAAAGCTTTCTTCTATTAAAAAGAAAGACCGTGAATTATCTATTGAGCGCTCCACAGCGAAACTCTGGGGAAAGCTCATCCTGTCTTTGCCATTCCTGTCGGGGATGCTGAGAAAGTATTTGAACTTGAAAAATCATAATTTATGGAGCACCCTATGGCGAAAATTTACCAGCTATTAACCACAGCTAACCAGTATTTTTCAATGAAGGATATCCGCAAGACCTTTTCAATGCTGAAACCATTTTTTCTAAAGCATTGGAAGGCGTATTCGGTACTCCTTTTTTTATTAGGGTTCGATATCTTTTTTACGCTGGCTTTTGCCTGGTTTTTCGGGAATATTACCGATGCGGCGATACGCGGGGATTTCGCTGAACTGAAAAAGCTGATTCCGATTGGGATTGGGCTTACCATCCTGAATATCATTTCAAACTTCTGTGATATATATTTTGAAACGATTGCCTCCAACGGTCTGAAAAAGGATTTGAAGGAGCATTTATTCAAGCATATACTCCGCCTGAGAGCAGGCGATGCCTCTAACATTCGTTCTGGCGACCTTCTTTCGTATTTTACCAACGATATTCATAGTATCGATGGAGTTACGGGAAGCAGTTTGATTAGTTTAATCCGACTGCCAGTCACCTATATTGCGGTCCTCATCTATCTATTTCAAATTAATTGGGTTTTATGTATGATCAGCGTTCTGATTGCACCAATTGCGATTATGGCTGGCGCTGGTTTTGGTTTGCTTCTGAAGCGCAATGGTCGGAAGCTTCACCGTTTAATTGCCGATATTAACAACACGTTGAATGAGACGTTCCAGGGTTTTCAAGTCATCCGCTCCTTCACACTCGAAAAGAAGATTTTTGAAAAATTCTCGGGACAAAATGATGACTATTTTAAATTAGAGCTTGAAAATGCCAAGCTTCAGGGCTGGTATTATTCAGGAGGATATCTAATCAGTTCTGTCGTTTTTCTGACCTGCCTTTCACTTGGTGCGTATTTTGTCTATGAAAAAGAAATGACAATCGGTTCTTTGCTGATTTTTACAAATTTAGTAGGTTACCTTGTCAACCCTTTGACTGGTCTCGCGGGGCAGTGGGCCGGCTTTCAAAGGTCGATAACGGCGATTGAGAGAATGATTAATTTGTTCGAAAAGCCTTTAGTCTCAACTGAACTGTCAACCTTCTCGCCTGTAAAATCGAACGTAAAATCAATCGAATTTAATAATGTAACCTTTAGTTACGATGAAAACAAAACGATTTTTTCTAACTTAAATTTGCCAATACCTCCTGGCAAAATGATTGCTTTAGTTGGACCAAGCGGAGCAGGAAAAACGACGTTGTTCAACCTGCTGCAAGGTTTCTATCAGCCGCAGTCGGGAGAGATTTTAATAGATGGATTGTCATCAGGTGAAATGACGCTATCAGAATTAAGAAGCGCGATTGCCCATGTTCCTCAGGAAACATTCTTGTTTGCAGGAAGCATCCGAGACAATCTGTTAATGGCCCGGCCAGGGATTACAGAGCTTGAAATGATCGAAGCGGCAAAGCAGGCGTGCATTCATGATTTTATTATCGGGCTGCCTGAAGGATATGATTCTGAGATTGGCGAACGAGGGATTAAATTATCTGGCGGGCAGAAGCAGCGAATCGCGATTGCCAGGGCTATTTTAAAGGATGCGCCGATCCTTTTGCTGGACGAAGCGACTTCTGCATTGGATAGCAGTACGGAATCCATGGTGAAACAAGCGCTCGAGCATTTGATGAAAGGCAAAACGACCATCGTAATTGCCCACAGGTTATCCACAATTCAGAATGCTGACGTAATTGTCGTTCTGGATGAAGGGGAAATTGTTCAGACAGGTACCCATGAACAACTGATTGCAGAGGATGGCTTATACAGGAATTTGAATACCATCAAGCCAAAAAAAGCAGAACATTTATATGTTGTATCAAAGTGATTGGAGTTTTGAGGAATGCCAAATCAATTGCTGGAAGCACTGTACTTGAAAGAAACGGCTTTGCCTATTGATGAATACTATTATAAAAAACTCATAGATAATAAGGATTTCGTTTCCATTGCACCTCAGATCTACCATTTGTTAAAAGAACAAGGAATGCTCGGTGAAGTAACAGACGATTTCTATCTATATTTGAAAAAGCACTACCTTCAAACGCTGCAGCTTAACTTATTTGTAAAACACCAGATGACTCAGATTCTTCATTCATTTGAAGAGTATGGTTTAGAAGTCATTCCGCTTAAAGGAGTTTGTCTTGCTGAATCGTATTTTGGAAATATTGGTGCCCGTAGGACTTCGGATATCGATCTGCTGATCAAGTACCGTGATCTTGAGCAGGCTATAGATATGATCAAGCAGCTTGGTTTCACAACAGAAGAGGAGAAAATCCCAGGCCATTTTCATTGCAGCTACAGTAAGAAGCTGCCTGGATCGGAAATTCCTTTGGTTGTTGAACTGCATTGGGATTTGCTGAAGGAGTCAACTGCCAATTTTAATATTAAGGATTTTTGGAGCGAAGCCAAACCCTATGGGAAAACGAGTTTCATCAAAGAGTTGAGCAGTTTTCATGTGTTTTACATGATTGTCCTTCACGGCTGGCGGCACAACCTCGACTCCTATAAATACTATTTGGATATTATCCATTTAATTCATTTTTTTAAAGATGAACTAGATTTTGCTAAATTAATGGAAACAGCTAAGGCTCATAAAACTCAAAGAAGAATAATCCGAACACTTACAGCAGTCTATCAGGAGTTCCCGTTTTTGGATAAAATAAAGCCTTTTCCATTTAAAGCGAATAAGCAATATTTATATTTAAGCGAAAAGAAGGATGGGAATTCTTTTTACAAAAAATACGCCGATTATATCGACTACCAATATTTTAGCTACGATTTATCTGGTCATATTGTTAAGGAAATCCTGTCAACCATCCTTCCAGCAAAGAAATAGTATGACCAGACCAGGGGAAAGGGAAAGTAATATTAAAAGGAAGGTGATCCATTTGGTCCTGTTATTCTATTATTTATCCCTCCTCAATCTTGCCGATGCATTCCTGACCGTGGTCGGAATCGAAAACTCGCTCATAACAGAGGCAAATCCGCTGATGGAGAGATTATATTCTCTGGACCTGAGCCATTTTATAGTGATTAAGCTTAGTCTATCTCTTGCTTTATTGATGTTTATCTTTTATAAAAAAGTGCCGGAATCTTTGATAGTAAAGACTCTCACGCTGTTTGCTTCCATATGTTATACCTTAGTATTTGGTCTCCATGGCTTCTGGCTGATTCAGTTAATCTGAACAGCCGGGGGCTAAATTCTTCTCCTCTAATATTCTCCTCGAAAAGTTCACTTTTTTTACCTATTTCCATAATAAATATCCCATTTAACAGGATTATAATTTCCTAATCTTTTATTTCCCCCTCGAAGTGAAACTATTCTCTCTAAATCCTTTAGTTATCCAAAGTAATAGCCACCTGTATTAGCAAAGAAATATTAGGCATGAATAAAAAAATCATTTGTTCTCATTAAAGAACATGTTAAAATTATATATAGAACAATTAAGGTTGTGCTGAATTATTCTAAAAGGTAGGGGAGAGCGTTTGAAAAGATTATTATTAAATTTTTCTAAAGCAAATGATTTATTAGAAGGTAATGTCTCGATTTATTTAGATTTAATAAGGGGAATATCTGCAGTTCTCGTGGTAATGGAACACTTAAGCTCAAGGTTATTTGTAGGGTATGGTAATGTTGAACACCAAAACATATTTGTGATAGTCTTGTATCTATTAAATATTTTAGGTGGACCTTCTGTAATAATATTCTTTGTTCTGAGTGGATTGTTTATTTCCAGATCAGTCTTAAAAGCTATTAAAGAAAATAAGTGGTCATGGAAGTCATATCTGGTTAACCGGTTATCAAGATTATATGTTGTACTAATACCTGCCTTGATCCTTACATTTGTTTTAGATAGTATTTCAGTAAATTACTTCGGATACAAAGGATATAATTCTGGTTCGGAAAACCTATTGAACTTTATAGGAAATGTATTTTACCTACAAAATATTTTCGTTGGCGTTTACGGGTCTAATGCACCGTTATGGAGTCTTAATTATGAGTTTTGGTATTATATGTTATTTCCTGCCTTGTTTCTATTTTTATTCACAAAACGTAATTTGAAGATAAAAATTATTTATTTCTTAAGCATTGTACTGTTTATATCGATAATGAACTCTCGTATGGATTCATATTTTGCTGTGTGGTTAGTAGGTACTTGTGTGCTTCTTGTACCTAGAAAAAGTTACTTAATAAATAGATTTACACCCTTTTTAGCAATTGGCATGCTATTGATTATTATTCCTATTCGCCCTCTTATTATGACAGGAAGGTTATTTACGAATCAATGGACAGAAGATTTGTTAGTAGTAGATTTATTGATAGGATTAGCTTTTGGTTTCTTTATTTATACTATGCTGCATATTGTTTCAGACAAGATTAAGCATGTAGATTATAAACGGTTGGGGAAGGTTGCGAAACTGCTTGCAGGATTTTCTTTTAGTCTCTATTTGATACATTATCCAATCATCAACACAGTTTATTATTGGAGTGCACATAAGGGTTTCACTGGTTTACAACCAAGTTTCACCTCTGTTTTAATTGAAATACTTCTGGTTATTTTAATTTGTTTTATTGCTTATTTGTTTTCCAAGATTACAGAGGGACAAACTCATAAAGTTCGAAGTCTTTTCTTAGGTAGAAAAAGGGCTTTTATTATTCCTAGAAGTGAAAAAGTGGTCAGTAAGGAAATTATTTAAATTTATTTGAAATTATTTTAAGCATATTATAAAACAGTTCATTAATAACCGATCTGTAGGTGATTTTAGCTGTAAGCCTACAACAACGAAGAGCAACAATAGATTAAAAATTAACGGACGTATATTCGGGGCAGAGATATTGCCCCGAAACATATCGAGAAATATATTGCCATTATTTTCTTATTCAGTTACAATATGAAAGTACTTAATCAAAGGAGGCAGTCGAGATGATTGACATTATTGTAAAAGCTCAAACAATTTCATATGTTTCACCTTCGGCCTGCCTGTATTGTGTGTAGTTAAGCTTATTATGTAAAATAGCTGCGTCAACCACAGACTGCATGTCTGTGGTTTTTTTGTGCCTAAAAATCGAATGTATGTTCTAGGATGAAGGGAATGATTAAATAGATGATTACGGTTGAAAATTTGAAAAAGGAATACAAGTTAGTTAAACGGGATCCTGGACTTAAAGGAGCGATCAAGTCGCTTTTTAACAGGAAGTATGAAACGAAGCATGCGGTGAAGGGGATTAATTTCTCCATCGAGCAGGGTGAGACGGTTGGCTATATTGGTGCGAATGGTGCTGGGAAGTCAACAACAATCAAAATGCTTACGGGAATTCTGACACCGACATCAGGCAAGGTGACGGTGAATGGTCTTGTTCCCTACGAAAACCGTCAGAAAAACGCAATAAACATTGGAGCGGTCTTTGGACAGCGGACGCAGCTGTTCTGGGATATTCCGGTCCGAGAATCTTACAATCTACTGAAGCATATTTACGAGATTCCGGAACATGAGTATCAGGAAACGATTGGGATGTTCACAGAGGTATTGAACCTTGAGCCGTTGCTCGGCATCCCAGTAAGACAGCTTTCTCTTGGGCAAAAAATGCGCTGTGAACTGGCTGCGGCTTTTCTTCACAGGCCGTCCGTTGTCTATCTGGATGAGCCGACAATTGGGCTTGATATTGCGGTAAAAGTGAAAATCCGTAAGTTTATTAAAGAAATGAATCAGCGCTGGGGCACAACAGTGCTGTTGACTACACATGACATGCAGGACATTGAGGAAATCTGCGACAGGATCATCATCATTGACGGCGGCACTATTTTGTATGATGGCGGACTGGATGAGATTAAAAAGCAGTTCGGGCAAAAGCGGGTCATTCATTTTGAACTGGCTTATGCAGAAAAATTTGTACTGCCAGCAACACTCGAAGGAGTGGCTTCCATTTTACCGACTGAAGAAGAAACGAAGGTCAGCCTTTCATTCGACCATGAAACGGTGAAAAGCTCGTTTGTCATTTCCGAAATGATGAGTGTATATGAAATTGGTGATTTGAATATTGCCGATCCTAAGATTGAGACGATTGTTGAGGAACTTTACAACAAGCAGGAACAGGGGGGAAAGCATGAGGAAGTATTGGCAAATAGCTAAGGGAAGAATGCAGGAGAGTACTGCCTATTCGGCCTGGTACTGGGCCGGTACGCTGTCATCTGTGATGCGGCTGCTGATCATTTACTTCTTTTGGCAGGCGGTTTACGCGAACCAGTCCACGATTGAAAACATAAATTTAGAAACGATGGTGACATATATCGTCATTGCGATGCTGCTGCAAGGATTTGTCGGCGGTGTTGGAAATGAACTTGCAGAAAATATTAAGGACGGCCAGGTTGCCATTGAATTGATGCGTCCTTACGATATGATTTTTAAGATGTTTGCGGTCGATGTAGGCAGTAAAATTATGTACTTAATTCAGGGAACGATCCCGATGATTTTGATTGCCTATTTCTTTATGGATCTATCGTTCCCTAAATCGCCGGAGACAATCATTTTATTTGTGCTCAGTGCGCTTGCTGGTATTTGGATTGGGACATTTTTTGATTTCCTTGTTGGGGTGCTTGCGTTCTGGACGGTCAATGTGTGGGGAGTTCGTGTGCTGAAGGAATCGTTGATCACGTTTTTCTCAGGGGCACTCGTGCCAATCACATTATTCCCGGACTGGCTGCGTACGATAACTGAATTTCTACCGTTCCAGGCGATGGTGTATCTGCCTGTTTCGATATATACAGGGATGATCACAGGAACTGATGCTTATATTGCACTGGGAATCCAATGTTTCTGGCTAGTTTCGTTATACGTTTTAGTAAGAGTAATCTGGTCACAGGCAATTAAGCAGATTACGATTTTTGGAGGTTAGGAGGGATTTTATGCGTCGTTATACGAGATTATATTGGGAATTTGCGAAGAGCCATATGAAGGTGATGATGGAGTACCGGATCGACTTTTTGATTGGTGTCGCCTCCGTCATGCTCGAGCAGTTCGCTTCTATCTTTTTTGTAAAAGTAGTCTTTGACCACATTGAGCAGATCAATGGATGGAACTTTTACGAAATTCTGTTCATCTACGGAATCGCGGCAACCGGGCGTTCGATTCACCAGATTTTCTTCGATAATTTATGGACTCTGGGCTGGCAGTATATCCGGCCAGGGAAGCTCGACCGCCTGCTGATTAGGCCGGTGAATCCATTATTCCATGTTGTGGCAGACCGCCTGCACCAGGATGGATTCGGCCAGCTGATTATCGGGTTGATCATTCTGGGCACAGCCATACCACAGCTTGACCTAGTTTGGGGAGCTGCAGAAATTGTGATGCTCGTTGTGATGATCATTTCATCAGGTCTGATATTTGTAGCAATCAACTTGTTCTTCGCTACATTCAGCTTTTGGATGATCGACAGCCTGCCAATTGTTTGGGCAGTGTTCAACATGAGTGACTTTGCGAGATACCCGCTGACAATCTATCACAAAGGTATCCGTATGTTCCTTACATGGATCATCCCATACGGATTTACCGCATTTTATCCAGCAGCCTATTTCATCGATAAATCAGGCTACAAAGAATTCGCCCTATGGACACCAGTCGCAGCCATCGTCTGCTGCGTCATCGCCTACGCCTTCTGGAACAAAGGCCTAAAAGCCTTCGCCAGCACAGGCAGCTAGAAAAGGGAGTGCTTTAGCACACCACCGCGCCGGGGGTCAGACCCCCACTCCTTTACGGTGTTAAAGCTGACCCTTTGTTTGTCGGGTTCTAGATATAAATACGGCTTATATCGGATTGATGTTGGATTTTCTAATAGATATGATGTAGATATATTCTGAGTTTGATAGGGGTGTTCTGGATGTTGGAAAGTAAATCGGTTAGGGAAGTGTGGCAGGCGATTGAACGGGTTATGAAAGATAATCCGGAGCCAATTCGCAGATTAAATGTAATTTATCAGTATGAAATCACTGGTGAGGACAGTGGCACTTTTCAGCTGATAATTGAGGATGGCTCTACAAGGGTAGTAGAAGGATCAACGGAATCTGCAGATTGCACCCTAAGACTCTCAGATAAAAACTTCAAGAAGATGATTATGGGCAAGCTGAACGGAACCGCAGCCTTCATGACAGGGAAGCTGAGGGTCCAGGGAAGCATGGGACTTGCGTTGAAGCTTGATGGTGTTCTTAATGAATATAATATGAGTGAAACGGTATAAAAACAATGGATCAGGCCATTAAGGACCTGGTACATTGTTTTATTTTGTATGGCATAAAAAATTTCTATGAATCTATAAAGAACTTCTATTGAAAAAACTTTTCATTTTATGACAAATAGTAACAAAATATGACACACCCTGATATAATAAGGCTTAGAAAAAAATGTTACTATTTTACTTAAGGAGATTATGAATGAAGCAATTCAAAAGAAATACAGCCTTGATTTATGAGGAAGTAAAAGCTGTTAAGTTTTTTTTATGGACTTTTTATATAATTTTATTACCTTATGACTTGGCCTACTATTATATCTTTCCACATTTTAATCATGAGACAACCGGATTGCCTTCAGGCGGAATGGGATTTTTCTTTCACTTTCTTCTTTTTTCTCTACTACCGGTGGCCATTTATATGGTTAACAAAGGAATGCCCGAAAAAATAAAATACATGTATTTCTTTTCTTTCGTTCTCTTGGATATTATAAACAATATTATGATTTACTGGGGTACTAATAAGGAATTTAACAGTGGTCATATATTAGAAGTTTATTTTATATTATTCTCACCAATTTTTGTGAATAAGCGTTTCTTTTGGGTTATTACCCTTGGATTTTTCTTTAAGTACTTAATCACCGGCCTAATTTTCCAATCGGCTAAAGTACTTTTTGCCTTAGGATTAATATTTTTTATTGCAGTGATTGCTTGGATTTTGTTAACTCGTTTTCAATCCTATGTAAATGCCATCAATGAGATTAATGAGGATATGAGGCAAAAAGATAAACTAGCTATTATTGGGCAAATGGCAACTGCTATTGCACATGAGATAAAAAATCCGTTATCTTCTTTGAAAGGTTTCACTCAGTTGCAGCAGGAGAAAGATAAAGGCGATGATCAATATTATCCAATCATGCTTAATGAAATCGACAGGATTAATGCAATCGTTACAGACCTTTTAATCCTGGGAAAGCCCAATACAGCATTAAAGAGCCCAAGTAATTTGTTGGACATTATTCAATATGTTATAAAAATAATGGAGCCTCACGCTCAAAGAAAAGATATAAATATCCAACTTGATGTAAGTGATGCTTGCGTTCTTTTGTGTGATCAAAATCAATTGAAGCAGGTTTTTATTAATCTCATTAAGAATGCTATCGAAGCGATGCCCGGGGCAGGGACAGTAATCATACGTTCTGAAACCAAAATCGGTTTTGTTGAGGTTTCAATAATAGATGAGGGATGTGGAATCGAGACGGACAAGCTAGCTAAGCTCGGAGAACCTTTCTATACAACCAAGCAAAATGGCACTGGGCTAGGTTTGATGGTTACTAAAAAAATTATTGAAGAGCATAATGGAGTTTTCAATATAGAAAGTGAGCTTGGGAAAGGGACTGTTATTACTATATCTCTACCTTTATCAGTATAGAGGGAAAATGTGTACTAAATAATAATGAAATATTTATTACCAAATAAACCAAAAGGACTATTCTTTGAATAGTCCTTTTGGTTTATAATTAAGAAAAATGTCGATAAATGACGAAATAAACTAGTTAAAAAGGATTATTTTATTTTAATTTAAATTAAAACTATTAAACCAATTTTCTTTTGGGCGATATGAAGGTAAACGGCTGCTATGTAATCGAAAGAAATCGAGGTATTGAAATGCAAACTCTTATCCAAGATCAATCTTTAAACCACGAGGAAAAAAGAGCTGTAAAATGGCTGTTAACATTATTTTATGTTTTACTTTTTTCTTTCGATGTTTTTTATTACTATATTTTTCCCACCTATGTCACGCAACAATCTGTTGCATCACCAGGGCAACATAGATACTACTACTATTTTTTAATTTTACTCTTATTCCCAATAGTTATGATGCTCGTTAAAAAAGGTTATCTCTTTTTCGTAAAGTACTTTTTCTTCATCAGTTATTCAATTTTAACTATTTTAAATGATTCCTTTACTTATTATGGAACTAGTCTTGAATATAAAAACGGTAATATTGTAGAAGTTTTCCTAATACTTTTTGCTCCAATCTTTGTTAATTCATTTTTCTTCTGGACTGTGTCAATAGGAACGATTATTAAATATTCATTTATTGGTTTTTTATTACAAACTACAGAAGTATTGTTTCCTATTGCTGTAATAGCAATTTTATCAATCTTAGGTTTTTTTATATTGAAAAGATTTCAAGGATATGTAGAAGCCATTAAAACATCCTATGATAAACAACTTTCAGGAATTGTAAAAGGAGTTATTGCAACTATTGAATTGAAGGATCCATATACGAAAGGCCATAGTGAAAGGGTAGCATTTTACGCTAACTCATTGGCAGCATCCACGGGTAAGTTTACTACTGAAGAACTTAGATCTTTTACATACGCCTGTTTATTACATGATATCGGGAAAGTCAGTATACCAGATTCCATATTAATGAAACCTGGTAAATTATCAAAGGAAGAATACGAAATTATTAAAACCCACCCTGAGGTAGGAGCAGAAGCAATTATTAAAGTTAATGGGCTTGGAGAAAGTATAGATGTAATTAAGTCGCATCATGAAAGATGGGATGGAAAAGGGTACCCAGAGCAACTAAAGGAAATGGAAATACCTTATTTAGCACGTATTGTTTCAATTGCAGATGCATTTGATGCCATGACATCCTCTCGATCCTATCGCTCGGCGATGCCGGTTGAAGAGGCATATAAACGAATTTTAGAAGGACAAGGTACGCAATTTGACCCGGAACTAGTTGGGGAATTCAAGAAAGTATTCCCTGAATGGATTACTTATCATGTGAGATATGAATGGTCTAAGGATTCTCCTGTTCAAAACAAAATTTGTTGAGAGGAGGTGACATCATGAAAATTCGCAGGTTAAGAAAAGTCAAAACAACTTGCTGGTGGTGTGCATTTTTACCATATTAATTTTGGGAGGGATGCCGAAAATGAAGCATCCCTTTAATTTATCTCATAAATAGGGTGATAGTTTGGTTCTTTCATATAAAACTAGAGTTGTCCTATGGCCAGTAGCGGTTCATAAAGGTAAACTTAACTTCATTGTTGAAGATTCAGAAACAGGCGAATTCTACGAAATGCCCAAACCCTGCATAGATGCAATTGAGCTGATCAATCAATCCATCTCTCTTGAAACGATTGAGAATCACCTTAAGGCTACATACCCAGAGGAAGAAATCGACATCCTCGACTTCGTTAATCAGCTTCTAGAACTTGATTTGGTTAGTGAGATTGATGGGGTTGAAATCACTAGAAATATTGAGCCAAAGTATGATACTGGTTATACTTGGATTCCTTCAGGTGTCGGCAGATTTTTCTTTAATAAAATTAGTGTGAAACTCTATTTGGGTTTGCTTATGGCTAGTGTTGGTTTGTTAATCATAAATCCAAATTTATTCCCACAATACAAAGATCTATTTGTCTTCGACCTCATGATTGAAAACGTTGCAGCGTGGCTGATCGTTACATTCCTTCTTGTTTTGCTTCATGAATTCGGGCATGTTCTGGCGGTCAGGTCGGAGGGTTTGCCTGCGAGGATTGAATTGGGGCATCGGCTGTTCTTTGTTGTCCTTGAAACGGACATGTCGCAGGTGTGGAAACTGCCTGCGGAAAAGCGAAACAAGCTGTACCTTGCTGGTATGTATTTTGATATGGTCGTATTGTTCATAGCTATAACAGCGCAGTTTTTCACAAGTGAAGAATCAATCCTGACAGGGCTGTTAAAATTAGTAGTATTGGATACTTTCATCCGCCTGGTGTACCAGGCAGCGGTGTTTATGAAAACGGATTTATATTATGTTTTTGAAAACTGGACCGGCTGTTATAACTTGATGGAAAATGGACGGAACTTTCTGAGGAAATGGCTGCCATTCCTTAAAGTCAGCCATACAGAAACCTTTGCAGGAGAAGAAAAGGTTGTTCGCGGCTATGCTATTTTCTATCTGACCGGCGTCCTCCTAACTATAGCTATTGCTGCTAAATACTACGTCCCGCAAATGATATTTGCGATGAAGGAATTTATGTTGCCTGGTCTAACAGAACCGATCAATAGCCTGAGTTTTTGGGATTCGGTTGTCTTTTTGCTGCAAATTGTCCTGGTTGCTGGCTTGCTGATTTACTCATGGTCAAAAAAATATCGTTAAGCAGTTAAAAAGACAGCCGGAGGGCTGTCTTTTGTATTAACTAAGATTCTCCACATAATCAATCAAAATATCCTTATAAGTCTCAATCGACTCAAGCTCCACAAACTCCTCGTCCCCATGCCAGTTTCCCCCGCTAGGGCCAAATTCAATTGCAGGAATTCCATGAGCAGAGAAGTGCTGGGTATCGGCAGCCCCATGCTGGCCAAACAGAACGGCTTCTCCACCAATATGCTTCTCCAGCACAGGTCTCAGCTGAGTAATAAATCGATTATTCTTCTCTGTTGCAACCGGAATGCCATGGAGTCCAACACGGACTTCGCCGCCTGAGATATTTTTGATTTGCTGAATAATGACATCCGGGTTTTGTCCGGGAAGATACCTTATATCCAGGGACATGACGCAGCGGTCTGGTACTTTATTAAAAACCTCTCCACCAGAGATGATGGCAAGGTTAACAGAAGGGAAAGGGTAAAACTCCGAGTTTTCTTTTGTAAAAGGCAGGTCCAGGAGCTTTTCATAAACCTTATAAGCCTTTACAATCGCATTTTCGCCTTCCCAGGGCCGGCTTCCGTGAGCGGATTTCCCGCTTATCTCCACTTCAAGTCTAAGGACACCTTTAGCCTGTAGGGCAATCCCTAGCTGCGTCGGCTCTGAGCAAATGACAAAATCTCCACGATAGCCATTTTCGACTAAATAACCCGAGCAATTAAAACCGCCGATTTCTTCATCCGAAACAATTTGAAGCTGGATCTTCACTCCAAGCTTGCGATCTCTCAATTCCTTCATCGCGACCATCATAGCTGCGACGCCTGCCTTCATATCCGCTGCCCCTCGAGCATATAGACGCCCATCTTTTTCAACAGGGATGAACTGATCCTTTTTACCACTGACGACATCAACATGTCCGTTAAAGACTATTGTAGTTTCCCCAGCGCCAATCTCGCACACTAGCATTTTATATCCGTTATTTTCGATTAGATTAGGTTGTAACTCATGCTCAACAAGCCACTGTTTGCAAAATTCCACCGCCTGATTGGCACCCTCCTTGGTGGAGCTGTCAATCAGAAGCAATTCTTTTAACAATTCTTTCATCGTGTTAACACTCCTCATAAACGGTTCTATCACTACATTACCACTAGAGACTATTTTAAACCTTATAAATAAATGGTAGGACTTTATGAGGAAAATCAAAAATATATAATTCGCAGATATTGACATCATTCGGGGGGTTCTTACAAATATTAGGAAGTTTGTCCTAATCCTTTACGTGAATTTTACAAAAAAATAAGAAAATTAAGGTCTATCAGTCCATACTCCACATCTATGTATCCTACTATAATTAGAGTCGTGTGCTACCAATTTAATCAATAAGGAGATGGATTTCTTGAAGAAGCCTATGCGCAAGCTAGGAAAATCCGTTGTTGCTACAACAATGGCATTATCCGTTTTGGCAGGACCAGTTTCATGGAAAACAGTTGCAGCTGCTAAGCCCGATCAAGCAGGAAAGCATGAAGTACAGCTACGAATTCTCGGAACAACAGATATTCATACACATTTATATAATTATGATTATTATAAAGATGGCTTTACGGATGAATTTGGCCTGGCAAAAACAGCGACTTTGATTAAAAATGCAAGAGGAGAAAAAGAAGGTAAGAACAACCTTCTTTTTGACAACGGAGATCTAATCCAGGGCAACCCGCTGGGCGATTATAAAGCAAAAGTGGACAAGCTTGAAGATGGTGAAGTACACCCTGTCTTCAAAGCTATGGAACTATTAGACTATGATGGCGGCACAGTTGGAAACCATGAATTTAATTATGGTTTGGATTATCTAGACGAGGTTCTTGATGACGCTCCAATGCCATATGTGAATGCGAACGTTTTCAAATATGACGGGGATGATAATCCAGATAATGATGTTAACTATTTTAAGCCTTATAAAGTTTTTAATAAAAAAGTAGCGGACGAAAGCGGCAAAACACAGGTGATTAAGATCGGTGTAGTTGGCGCTGTTACGCCACAAATCGTCCAATGGGACAAAGCAAATCTTGATGGAAAAGTTATTACGAAAGATATTGTTAAATCAGTAGAGGCACAGATTCCTAAAATGAAGGAAGAAGGCGCTGATATCATTATCGCACTTGCTCACTCAGGAATTGGCGATGAAAAGGTCGTTGAAATGGAAGAAAACGCAGCGTACGACCTTACAAAGGTTGAGGGAATCGATGCTATCATTTCAGGGCATAACCATTTGAATTTCCCTGGTGCATTTGTTGGATTACCAGGCGTTGACCAGGAAAACGGGACAATCAACGGTGTGCCAGTTGTAATGCCAGGAAACTGGGGCAACCAGCTAGGTGTCATGGACTTGACAATTGCCAAAGAAAAAGGGAAATGGAATGTCAAAAGTTCAAAATCTCAATTGAGAGCGATTTATGATAAAGCGACTAAGACTCCTTTAGTTAAAGCGGATGAAAAGATTCTAAAGGCTGTAAAAGAAGACCATGAAGGAACTGTAAAATATGTCAACCAGCCTGTTGGAAAAACAACAGCTGACATCCACAGCTATTTTGCTTTAGTACAGGACGACCCATCAATCCAAATCGTAACGAATGCACAGAAATGGTATGTAGAAAAGCAGGTAAAAGGAACTCCTGATGAAAATCTGCCAATCCTTTCTGCAGGTGCACCTTTTAAGGCTGGCGGAAGGAATGGCGCTAGTTACTATACGTATGTACCAGAAGGAACGATTGCGATTAAAAACGTTGCAGACCTTTACCTTTACCCAAACACAGTTTCAACAATCAAAATCAAAGGTGCAGATGTAAAGGAATGGCTTGAAATGTCTGCTGGACAGTTCAACCAAATTAATGAGTCAGTTAGTGGGGAGCAAAATATCGTTAACAATGATTTCCCTACTTACAACTATGATGTCATTGATGGCGTGACTTATGAAATCGATGTAACAGAACCGGCAAAATATGATAAAGATGGCAACCTTAAAAATGCCGATGCTAACCGTATCAAGAATCTACAGTATAATGGTGAACCGATTAATCTGGATCAGGAATTTCTGGTTGTTACTAACAACTACCGTGCAAGTGGAAATTTCCCTGGTGTGAGAAATAAGTCAGCTGTAGAAATGTACCCAGATGAAAACCGTCAGGCAATCATCGATTATATCCGTGAAGTTGGAACAATCGATCCTTCTGCAGATGGAAACTGGAAATTCTCTTCAGTATTGAATGATGTGAACGTTACTTTCGATTCTGCTATGGAAGCAGTAAGTGCTATTGATGAGGGCAGCAACATTGAATACGTTGGACCAAGCGAAAACAATTTTGGCAAGTATTCTATAAAACTGCCAGTTACTAAGCCTTTTGAATTGCAGCTTTTAGGAATCAATGACTTCCACGGACAGCTTGATACATACAATTCAAAAATCAATGCTGGTGGAATTGAATATCTTGCAGCCTATTTGAAGCAGCGTGAAGCCCAAAACCCTAACACATTGATGGTACATGCTGGGGATGCAGTTGGGGCAAGTTCACCTGTGTCAGCGTTATTGCAGGATGAACCGACAATTGACATCTTAAATAAACTTGGCTTTGATGTTGGTACTGTTGGAAACCATGAGTTTGATGAGGGTGTAGATGAAATGATGCGCCTAATCAATGGAGGCAGCCACCCGAAAACAGTTGAAAAGTATGGTGTATTTGAAGGTGCCGACTTCCCTTATATTGCTGCTAACCTAGTTGATGCAGCTACAAACAAAAATATTCTGCAGCCATATCACATTGAAGAGGTAAATGGAGTACCGATTGGATTCATTGGGATTGCTTTGTCCGATACGCCAAGTATCGTGATTCCAAGTGCAGTTAAAGATGTGAGATTTACAGATGAAACTGAAGCAATCAATAAATACGCGGCGGAATTAAAAGCAAAGGGCGTTGAAACCATTATCGTTTTAGCTCACAACCCTTCTTCATCAGCAGCTGACGGATCTAATGCTGCAGATGAACTTGTTGACATTGCCAAAAATGTAGATGATGAAGTTGACGTACTATTTGGCGGGCATAACCATGCATACACAAACACTACTGTAGACGGCAAATTGGTTGTACAATCTTATTCTTATGGTACTGCATTTTCTGATGTAGATCTTTTGATTAATCCAAAAACAAAGGATGTAATGACGAAGAAAGCGGAGATTGTCACTACTTATCGTGACAAAATTACACCTGATGCTGAAATTAAAGCATTGCTTGATAGCTATGTAGCTGATGTAGCTCCAATTCTGAATGAAGTAATTGGATCAACTCCTTCGTATATCAGCCGTGAAACAAACGCTGCTGGTGAATCGGCAATGGGGAACCTAGTTGCAGACGCAATGCGTGCGCAAACAGGCACTGACTTTGCCTTTATGAACTCTGGCGGAGTTCGTGCTGATATCGAAGCAGGTCAAATCACGTGGAAGGAAGCTTTCACAGTACAGCCTTTCGGCAATGATCTTGTAAAAATGAATGTTACTGGAGCGCAAATTAAGACTTTGCTAGAACAACAATGGGGCAGCAAAGTTCGGATTATGCCTATTTCTGGCTTGAAGGTTTCATATGATGATTCAAGAGCTGCTGGAGACCGAATCGTATCAATCTTGAAAAATGACGGAACTCCTGTTGAAATGGATCAAACTTACTCTATTACAGTCAATAACTATATGGCTGGCGGCGGAGATGGCTATGCAATCCTTGCAACGATCACTGACAAGACTATCGATGTAGTGGATTTGGAAGCATTTGTGAACTATATCAAGGCAAAAGGTACTGTTGATCCTCAGATCGAAGGTCGTGTAACGAAGTTAAATTAATAGATTAACAGGAAGGGCGCTCTTGCGCTCTTCTTTTTTTTTTCAAAATAATGTGCTCCTCAAGGACAAATTTATAAAAAAAACATCGTTCCATTAATTTCCTTATAGTACATTTGAATCAAATTTAGCAATCCGAAAGAAAATTTCCCAATATCAAAATGTATTAAAATAGTTTAATTTACACTTATTTCAAATCCGAAATTAGGTAAAAAGAGTCATTTAATAGTAAAGAACAGCATTTTGAAATAAGAAATACCAGATTTTATAGGTAAATATCATTATTTTTAAAAAATTTACAATATTACAAAACCTTGCTAAAATTGCAATCAGATTCTTCAGAAAATATGAAAAATCAAAACTATTGAAATAGCAGGGGGTATTCTCTTGAAGAAAAATTCATTAAAGGTTCTCTCCAGCATGGCGGCAAGCGCTGTTTTCGCTTCCACTTTATTTGCTGGTACGTTTGCAGGAACGACTGCAGCTCCAAAACATGCAGCTGCATCAACAACGCCTGTATCCGCGCCGATAGATTTAAATATTGTCGACCAGGATCGTTTAGCAAAAGCATTGCAGGAAAGAGGGTTAATTGCTAAAGGTGCTTCTCAAGAAGAAGTGACTAAAGCAGTACAAAAGTATATCAAGCAGAAGCAAGGTGAAAAGCCAGGGCAAGCTGACAAGGCTTTAACGAAGGAGCAAAAAGAGTTTGATAATAAGGCAAAGGATTTCGTAACAAAGCAAAAGGACAAGCTTTCCAAGCAGCTTAATAAGGGACATGAAAACTTTAAAATAGGCAAGCCGACTGGTGCAGCAAAAGTAGATTCTGCAAAGCAGGCGCCTTATAACGGAGATGTACGTGAGGATGAGGTTCTTGTCCTTCTTGTAGAATATGCAGACTTCAAGCATAACAACATCGAGCAGGAACCAGGATATATGTTCTCTGATGATTTCAACAAAGAACATTATGAAAAAATGTTGTTTGGAAACGAGGATTTCACTCTTTTCAATGGTGAGAAAGTAAAAACCTTCAAACAATATTATGAAGAGCAATCTGGCGGAAGCTATACAGTGGATGGAAAGGTTTCTGACTGGCTGACAGTACCTGGAAACTACAAAGATTATGGCAGTGATAATCCTGAAAGTGGCCATGATAATAACCCAGGTACAAAAGGACCTCGTGGCTTAGTAAAGGATGCTTTGAATGCAGCTGTAGCTTCTGGTATTAACTTGGCAGACTACGATAAGTTTGATCAGTATGACCTTGATGGTGACGGAGATCAAAACGAACCGGACGGCTTGGTCGACCACTTGATGATTCTGCACGCAGGTGTTGGACAAGAAGCTGGCGGAGGAGCACTTGGTGATGATGCAATCTGGTCACACCGCTGGAATTTGGGCGGCGTTTATTCTGTACCAAATACAAAGGCAAATGTTGACTATTGGAAAGAAGGAAGAATGGCTGCATTCGATTACACAATCGAGCCTGAAGACGGTGCAGTCGGCGTATTCGCTCACGAATTTGGACATGACTTAGGCCTTCCGGATGAGTATGACACTCAATACACTGGTAATGGCGACCCTGTTGCATCATGGTCCATCATGAGCGGCGGAAGCTGGAACGGCAATATCGCAGGAACGGAAGCACCTAGCTTCTCTCCACAAAATAAAGAATTCTTCCAAAAAACAATTGGCGGCAACTGGGCCAACATTACGGAAGTAAACTACGAAGACATTGATAAAAATGGCATGGCAGCAGTCATTGACCAGAGTGTTACTAAATCCAAAAATGCAGGTATTGTAAAAGTAAATCTTCCTAAGAAGGAAGTGAAAGGGATCCAGCCTGAGTTTGGCAGCAAGTACTACTACAGCCAAAAAGGTGATGATCTTCATACTGCATTGGAAACTCCTGAGTTCGATTTAACAAATGCTGCAAACGCTGAATTTACTTACAAAGCTAACTATGAAGTTGAATTCGATTATGATTATGTTTATGTAACTGCAGTTACTGCTGATGGCGAAGAAGTTGAGCTTGATAAAATCGGCGATACAAACGTTGCAGATGGAATGGATACTACTAACGATGAGTGGGCAGATGTAAAGTATGATTTAAGCCAATTTGCCGGCAAGAAAGTAAAACTTGTGTTTGAATATGTAACAGATGGCGGTTTGGCTCCTCAAGGCTTTGCAATGGATGAGTTGAAGCTGACAGTTGACGGAGTAGAAGTATTCGCGGATGGCGCTGAAGGCGATGCGGTTGTTGCTCTTGATGGGTTTGTTCAGTCAAACGGTATTTTCTTAAAAGACCACTACTACTACCTAGAGTGGAGAAACTATGCCGGTTCTGATAAGGCACTTCTAGCTGGTCGCGGTGTTAAGTACAATACAGGAATGGTAGTCTGGTATGCGGACGATTCATTCACTGATAACTGGGTTGGCGTCCACCCTGGTGAAGGTTTCCTTGGACCAGTCGATTCACACCCAGAGGCGATTGTTGGAACGCTTAATGGCAAGCCATCAATCACTCAAAGTACACGTTATCAGGTAGCGGACGCAGCATTCTCAATGGATCAGACTCCAGCATGGTACATCAATTCTCCATCTCGCGGAATCTTTGATTACAAAGGACTTCCAGGGGTAACGGGATTCGATGATTCAAAATCTTACATGAACGACCTGATTCCAGATGCAGGACGCAAGGTTCCACAATTAGGCCTTAAGTTCCAGGTAATCGGTGAAGCGAAAGACAACTCTGCTGGCGCTGTCTGGATCCACAAATAAGAATTTACAATGAAGGACATCGGGCTTTTGCCTGGTGTCCTTTTTCACGTTACAAGGAGCTTATAACATCAAATAGCTTTTCCTTCAAAGAGCTTTTAATTGCAAAACCTCAAGGCAATACTGGACTTATTAATCCGTTTTAGCTAGTATCATTACTATGAATGCTTAAAGTTGAAGGAGAAAATTATGTCAGAGACTCAACAAATTATTGCGCAATTGAAACCGTTCCTGCAGCAGGCCTGGGAAAAAGCGGGCTTCCAAACGTTAACTTCTGTCCAGTCCACAACGATTCCTTTAATAATAGAAGGAAAAGATGTGATCGCGGAATCGCCGACTGGTACTGGTAAAACGCTAGCCTACTTGCTTCCGGTTTTAAATAAAATCGATCCGAAGATGCAGAATACACAGGCCGTCATATTAGCTTCCTCACAGGAGCTAGTTATGCAGATCCTTGCTGAAATCCAGAAGTGGGGAGAGGGCACCGAGATAAAAGCGGCTACCCTGATTGGCGGAGCCAACCTGAAAAGGCAGATTGATAAGCTGAAGAAAAGTCCGCACATCATTGTGGGAACACCTGGCAGGACGAATGAACTGATCAAGCAGAAAAAGTTAAAGATGCATAAAGTCCAAACGGTTGTACTAGATGAAGGTGACCAGCTGCTGACTCCGGAGCACAGCGAAACAGTAAAAAATATCGTCAAGTCTACACTGGCTGACCAGCGCCAGCTGCTTCTTTTTTCAGCAACTCTTCCTCCGGTCGTTGAAAAGTCGGTTAAAAATTTGTCCAAAGAACCTGAAGTGATCAAGGTAAAAAAAGACGAAACGATCGAGGCTGCAAACGTGGAACACATCTACTTTGTCAGCGAGCAGCGCGATAAAATTAAAATTCTTGAAAAGATCGCCCGTCTTAAAGGGGTAAAGGCACTTGTTTTTATAAAAGATATCGCCAACCTCACAATCGCAGCCGATAAGCTGAAATTCAAGGACATCCATGTCGGCCAGCTTCACAGTGACCTTGGGAAACAGGACCGACAGCGTTATATAAAGAAGTTCCGAGAAGGCGACAGTGAAATGCTTCTAGTCACAGATATCGCAGCACGCGGACTTGATATCAAAGGCGTGACCCATGTTGTCCATTTTGATCTTCCAAGGGAACAGGACCAATACATCCATCGTTCAGGCAGGACAGGTCGTTTTGGAGCAGAGGGTACCGTCATCTCAATCGTCAACGAACGAGAAGAGCGTGATATGAAGAAGTTCTGTAAAGCGCTCAATATTGAGCCAGTTCTAGCCGAATTTTATCATGGTAAAATAGTTGAAGCTGCAAAATAAGATTTCGAAAAGCTATGGGGTAACCTGTGGCTTTTTTTTATTGGGGGAGTTGGCGCTGATTCAACGGGCAAGTTTATCGAAGCCTTTTATAAAAAAGGAGTTTCAAAAAAAGTTAAGAATATATATGTGTAGTTTAAATTGGAAAGGAACGTAAAAATGAATAATCCTCGGTTGAAAATTTTAATGGAAGAGTGGCTTCATGAAGCTACTATAGATGATATGCAGGCGAAAATGGAGAGCGGCGAGCTGACTTCACATGATCTTGTGTTGATGTATCAGGCTCGGATTGGTGCTTTTGATGAAGTAATTAATTCTGTACTTGAATTGAACCCAGATGCGCTGCATATCGCTGCTGCGCTTGATTCGGAGCGCAAGCTGAAGGGGGCAAGAGGTCCTATTCATGGAATTCCAGTGCTGCTGAAGGATAATATTGATACTCACGATAAAATGCATACAAGTGCTGGTTCGCTGGCATTAAAGGACTCAATCGCATCGAAGGATTCCTGTGTAGCTGCAAAGCTCCGGGAGGCTGGTGCGGTCATCCTTGGCAAAACGAATATGACGGAATGGGCAAACTTCATGGCGAATGGGATGAAGAGTGGGTATAGTTCGAGAGGCGGCCAAGTTTTGAATCCTTATGGGCCTGGGAAATTTGATGTTGGCGGCTCTAGTGCAGGCTCCGGCGCTTCAATTGCTGCGAACTTGGCTGCAATTGCGGTTGGAACAGAAACGGATGGTTCCATTTTGAATCCTGCTTCTCAAAATTCATTGGTTGGTATTAAGCCGACTGTCGGTCTAGTCAGCAGGGCGGGGATCATTCCGATTGCCCATACACAGGATACGGCTGGTCCGATGGCAAGAACCGTAAAGGATGCCGTTTACCTTTTAGAAGCAATTGCCGGACAGGATCCTGAAGATCCTGCTACTATGAGAGCTTTGCCGGAATTCCCTCATAACGACCTATTTGATAAAAAGGGGCTTAAGGGCGTTAAAATTGGGATTGCCCGTGAAGAGTATATTGGAAAATTATCAGAGGACCAGGAGCATATTTTTCAAAAAGCGGTTGATAAGCTTGAAGAACTTGGTGCTGAAGTAGTCGAAGTTGCGATTCCTGCATCAAAAGCGAATTGGGGCTATAAAGTTCTAAGCTATGAGTTCAAGGCAGATTTAAATGCTTATCTTAGCCGGTTAGCTCCTACTATTCCGATCAGGACGCTTGCTGACGTGATTGCTTTCAATTATGAGCATGGCGAAAAAATGTTGAAGTATGGCCAGGAGATTTTGCTTGAATCTGAAGCGACAAGCGGAACTTTGACGGAGGCTGAATACCTGAATGAGCTAGAATATAACCTTTACATGTCCAGGGAGCAAGGTGTCGACTATGTATTGGAGGAGTACGGGGTTGACGCGATTCTTTTTCCAATGGATGGTTCCACGATTCCTTCAAGAGCAGGGTACCCATCGGTCACTGTTCCCGCTGGATATACATCAGAAGGTGAGCCTGTCGGCATTACTTTTACAGGAACAGCCTTGAGCGAACCATTGTTGATTAAGCTTGCCTATGCATACGAGCAGGCAACACTTGTACGCAAAGCACCTGACCTCGGAATAAACACTGAGGAAAAAATCCATACTACTTCTTGAATCCATCAAAAGGAGCGAGAAAGTATGGGTAAAACAAAGCTTGGCAATGCAAATGCACAGCGCAATAACAATAAGAAAAAAGGCAATAATACACCTGAAGAACTGGTCGAATTCACAACCGGCCAAAAAGAAAAGAAGATGAACAATCCAATCGATTAGAAGTGAAGTGTCCCGGCGGAATGCGGGGCACTTTTTTACATCCTACAAAAAAACACCCTTGTCGTATAAACAAGAATGTTTCCATCAGATGGTAAATATAGATTTTGAATTCCGTAGAAAATAACTTCCATTTCATAGAGAATATCCAGGATATCGTAGAAAATAACTGATATTCCATAGAAATTACCTTCAATTTTCGTAGAGAATACACTGATTACAGCAGAATACCCTTCGAATTTCGTAGTCTCAGATTACAGCTGAATTCCCATCCAAAATTAATGCGCAGTACTCTTCCCAAAGTTACTTCCAGTTACATCGGCGACATTCTCAATCGCAACTAACGCATTTGGATCCAAATCATGGACTGTAGAACGCAGTGTGGACAGTTCAATACGGCTTACAATTGTATAGATGATCTTTTTAGGCTCGCTGGTAAAAACCCCTTCGCCATGAATATAGGTCATCCCGCGTCCTAGTTCCCTTAATAATGCTTCAGCGATTTCCTCAGGGATGTCTGAAATAATCGTCACTGATTTCAATTCCTCCATACCTTCAACAACAACATCAATCATTTTAAAAGCAATAAAGTATGTAATGATCGAGTACATAGCCGTTTCCCAGCTAAACACTAACAAAGCAGCTAAAATAAAGATGAAAAAGTTCATGATCATAACAATTTGTCCGACTGACACGGTACGATTTTTGCTTACGAGGATGGCGATAATTTCTGTCCCGTCCAATGCGCCGCCAGCACGGATAACTAGACCAACGCCAGTACCAAGGATTACGGCACCAATAATCGTTGCTAAAAATAAATCATCGGTCACGCGGTCAAAA
Source organism: Bacillus sp. JJ1609 (assembly GCF_036967045.1). Classification (NCBI taxonomy): domain Bacteria; kingdom Bacillati; phylum Bacillota; class Bacilli; order Caryophanales; family Bacillaceae; genus Bacillus; species Bacillus sp. JJ1609. Next base: position 489,373 of record NZ_JBALSS010000006.1, read on the forward strand.
TGGTGCAGGTAGGCAGTAGCTCCTGATAAAATTACAACTCCATATAAAGTGCGGAGTGTGAACTTCCAACCCATTCTCCGATAACCAATATAGAGGAACGGGATGTTGAAAATGATTAAAAATATACTCATCGAAACGCCCGTTAATTCACCCGCAATAATGGATAAGCCGATCACTCCTCCATCCAAAATAGCATTAGGAACGAGGAACATATCAAGCCCAAATGCGGCAACGATTGCCCCGATCGTAATCATGACCACTTGTTTAATTTCTTTTACTACTCGTTTTTTCTTTGTTGCCACGTATGATCCAACCCTTTTCTTTATAAAATTTTCTCCAAAACCTTCAATATGTTAAATGAAAATCATGTATGTACACCATTAATTGTAACAAACTTTTATAAAGTAAAAAAATAAAGAGGCCAACAATCCAACTGTTCTGGTATTTTTAGATTATATAACCAGGATTACAAAAACAGGTATTTGGGGTAGTAAGACTAGTGTAAGATGATATGAATTTTGGAGGGACCATTTTGGCTAACGATACTCAGGTTAAAGATAGATCTAATAAAAAGCAGACTGCGTTAAATACACAGGATAAAGAACAAAAGAAAAATAAGAAGAATTCAATTAACAATAAAGATACGCAGCCCAAGGAAAATCAGCAGGCACAAACCAAAATGATACGTAATGAAAAAGACACTGAAAAAAAGGCTCGACAGCCTCGCGAAAAAGGCATGAAACTAAATTCGGTGGAGAAACAAGATCACGACGATAAAAGAAATAAGCAGCCAATCGGCAATAATAACAAATCCTCAGAACGACCAAATGGAACGGGGGATCATCCGAAGCAAAGATCAAACGGCAATGATAAACCTTCGAATCAAAACGGAAATCAGAAGATCAATGCCGAAACTCAGCGCTCACACGATAGTAAAGCTAAATCAAATGATACTAAAAAACAAGGCAGCAACGCTGAAAAAGAACATGAGGTCAACCATAAAGAGCAGTCTGGCAAATTCGAGACCGCTTTTAACAGGATTCACAAGGCTTTAAGGGAAATGGTCAAGGAAACAGAAAGCGATGCATTTGTTGAGCTGTTATATTCAGGTTATAAAAACCATTCGTTAATCCGTAAATATAAAAGCGATTTGCACCAGTTCGCAAAGCTGCGGAATGCAATTGTCCATGAAAGAGTGAACGCGGATTTCTATATCGCCGAGCCGCATATCGAGGTCGTTGAACGGATCGAGGAAATTTGCCGTGAGTTCGAGAAGCCGCAGACGGCACTTTCGATTGCGACAAGCCCGGTATTCTACTATTACGAGGATGCTTATCTTAAAGATGTACTTAAAGTAATCAATAAATTCGATTTTACGAGATTCCCTGTGTACGACAAAGATGATAAATATGTTGCGCTGCTTACATCCACGGAAATCATCCAGTGGATGGCGAAGCATTTCTCAAGTGAAGTCATCCATTTTGAAGATGTGCGGATCAAAGAACTTTTAACGAAAGGGAAGAACTATTTTGTCACGTTCGTGACCGAGGATGCGTCACTCTATGAAATTGAAGAATTGTTTGAACGCTATCATACAAGAGGCAAAAAACTTCAGGCTGTCATCATTACGGAAACAGGTGACCGCCATGGCAAGCCGATCGGCGTCATCACACCTTGGGATCTTCTAGACAGCGATACTGCGGAAGATTGAATCGTAAATATTGATTGGCCGAATCTATAAAAAGTTACAATATTATTTAAAATAACCCTTGCAAACTATTCGACATTATGTTTACACCCCTATTATACGGGTATCTTTAAAAAGGACTACACGTCCATTACAAAAAACTACTCGTCTAAAGGAGGCTTTAATTATGTATTACGAACATGAAAAACACCTAGTTGGAGTATATGATAACGAGCGTGAGGCAATCCAGGCTGTTGAGGACTTGAAAAGACAAGGGTACTCAACAGAAGACATCTCTGTTATTAGTAAAAACGATGATGAGGTTGATCACATCAATGAAGCAACCGGTACGAAGACTGAGGAAGGTCTTGCTGCTGGTGCAGCAACAGGCGGCATTTTAGGCGGCCTTACAGGCTTATTAGCCGGAATTGGCGCATTAGCGATTCCTGGTATCGGGCCAATCGTCGCTGCGGGACCAATCGCTGCAACACTTACAGGTGCGGCAGTCGGTGCAGGTGCGGGTGGTTTAGCCGGCGCACTGATCGGTATGGGAATTCCAGAAGATGAAGCTGACCGTTACGAAGGCTATGTAAAAGAAGGGAAAATCCTTGTTGTTGTTGAGCGCGACGAAAACAGAGTCGGCTTTAATGACACAACAAGCTCAGGTGTGGTAGATCCGGTCAATGCACCTTTAACTTCGGACAACCCTGCCAACACACGATTAGACAACACGAGAGATTTTTAAGTATATGTCATAAAAGAAGGCTGCCAAGCATTTGGCAGCCTTTTGGCATTTAAGGATAAGAAAGCATAAAATTCACTTCGAGAATTGTCCAGCTCCAGCGCATAGCCCCTCGAGTCGCTTC
>NZ_JBALSS010000006.1:491986-511654 GCF_036967045.1 Bacillus sp. JJ1609
CTTGCGCTTTTCTTATTACGAGGATAATAGGCTTCAGGTCTGATCGTCCTCATTTTTTGTATCAAGTAAATCAATCCGACTAGCGTCCTCCATTTTAAATGAAGAAAAAATACCGTACATAAATGCTGCGCCAGCCATGCCGAGACAAATGACAAAACCGATGGTCATCACCCAAAGATAGCCCATAATTTGCATTCCTCCCTTGTTAAAACTATATGCAACACCTCAATGATATTTTCGCTTGGGAAGGAAAAAAGCTAAAGTGGGATTTTAAAGTATATTTTCCAGAAAAATTCTCATCCTAACATTCGAGGAGGAATGAATGATGGGAAAGAAAGTAATACTGGCAGTATTCCTGCTATTCTGGCTGGTCCCAGCCACATCGTTTGCACAGCAGGTCCATACTGTTCAGCCAGGTGATACTATGTGGAAAATTTCAGTGCGATACCAAGTCGGACTTTCAGAAATCATTAACGCAAACCCGCAAATTAAAAACCCCAGTCTGATTTACCCGGGACAAAAAATCAATATACCAGGATTAGGTGCCGCGAAATCAATTGATGATGACGTCATTAGGCTGACAAACGCAGAACGTGCCAGGTATGGCCTCAAACCACTTGTGCCAGATGGGGAGTTATCAAGGGTAGCCAGATACAAGTCAGCGGATATGAGAGAAAAAAATTACTTTTCCCATACAAGTCCTACCTATGGTGATCCGCCCAACATGATGAGGCACTTCGGCGTTTCTTACCGCAGTGCTGCCGAGAACATTGCTGCGGGCCAAAGGACAGCAGGAGAAGTTGTGCAGTCATGGATGAATAGCCCTGTTCATAGGAAAAACATCCTGAACGGCACCTACACCCATATAGGAACCGGCTATGCCTCAGGCGGAGATTATGGACATTATTGGACGCAGTTGTTTATCACAAAGTGAAAGCACTATTCGTACCCTGCTGGAAATCGCAGGGTTAGTATATGTTTTAAGTTGATTTAGGATTATAATTAGGGATTTTTTCAACGGGGAATATAATAGGATGAACGGGGAGAAAGTTGGGTTCAACGGGGAATTAATGCATGCCAAAGGGGAATAAATGAATTCCAACGGGGAATAAATCGATAATTAATGAAAAATTATCCAAATTCCAAATGAAATCTCTCATTGAACTTAAAAAATGCCGGTCCAGAATAAAATCTGGCCGGCATTTTCAATTTTGATGTTATTAATACCTGTACTGGCAGTCAACCGATGAAACGCCGCGTTCGCCTTTTTTCCATAGGCGGTACAAGGCTTTACCATCGCTGTGCGCGCCTCCTGGGTAATCCATCGGAAGCAGGGCGAAGAACAAATAGTAAAACGAAAAATAGATAAACTGGAACGCCATAATGTTGGGTTCGAATAAGTCGAACCAGATTAAAAGATTAAGCAGGAGCATGCTTAACAGATTAAAAGTCGAGCCTCCTAATAAAATGATGGACTTTGACAATCGGTTATCGAATGTTACATATTCAAATTCGCAGTCTCCTGACCAGAAGTAGAATTGGTGTATAGAGATTTTCCAAAAAGAAAACAGTCTTTTCCCGCTGCCAAGTCTCACTCTAATACCTTTCGCGCCAAAAATTGCCGCAAATGTGATATGACCTAGTAAATGTATCAAAATGACCACAGGGAAAATCAAAAAGAATGACCAAAGAAATTTTATGATATCATGCAATCCAAACATGTGATTACCTCCTCATGCTGACTTCTAACTGATACCCGTTAAAACCCCTCATTAACAGCTAATTTATTCCTTTACCAAGAACCCTCGCCATGGCGCGGTTCCGACAGTCCTGCCCGCATCTAAGCCTCAGGTCTTACTTGAAAATCAAGCTCAGGCACGTTATAGACTTTTCGCGATAAAGGTAAGATTAAACCATAAGAGATAAGGAGGAATTGAAAATGAAAAAAGTTGGTTTAGTAGTAGCCGGAGGTATTGCGGCGATGGTTCTGATTTCGAACCTTGGCCCGCTTGTTGGGCTGGCAGTCAGCTTGCTGGTGCTGTACTTCGCAGTGAAGCAATTCTTAAAGACGAATTCAAAGGCAGGAAAAATTGGCTGGGGAATCGCCGGCTTCATCATCTTGATGGCGACAGCTTCAAACATACCAGCAATCCTAGGTATCGCAGCTGCTTATGTCCTTTACCTGGTGTATAAAAACTGGGACAAAAAAGCCGAAGCAGTATCTGAAGAAAACGATCCATTCGTGAATTTTGAGAAGCAGTGGGCTCAGTTGAAAAACAACTAAGTTTAGCGAATTACAAAATGGTTGTTCTTTAGCAGCCAGCTCTATCAAAAAATAATACAATTAAAGGAGAGAAACTAAAAATGACAAATCTAATAACAAGAATCAAAAACACTGTAATGGCCGACCTGCATGAGGCACTTGATAAAAAGGAAAATAAAAATCCAATCGCGCTTTTGAATCAGTACCTTCGTGAATGTGAAGTGGAAACAGAAAAGGTGAGGAAACTCCTGGAGCGCCAAAGTCAATTGAAGGATCAGTTCACTCGAGAGCATCATCAGGCTCTTGAGATGGCGGAAAAACGCAAGTACCAGGCAGAGATTGCAATGAGAGCGGGAGAAGCTGAACTTCAATCTTTTGCGAGCCAGGAGCAGGCTCAGTATGAAGAAAGAGCGGCAAGGCTGCAGGAGGCATTAATGAATGCAGCGCAGCAGCAGCTCGAGCTTGAGAGAAAATATGAAGATATGAAGCATAAGTTAAAAGATATGCATATCCGCAGACTGGAATTGATGGGCAGAGAGAATGTCACTCGCGCACACTACAGGATGGATCAGGTACTGGATAACCATTCTTACTCTGACAAATCCTATTCTAGATTTGCTGATATGGAGACGTATCTCGATAATCTTGAGGAGAAAATGAAAAGCTCTCACTACCGTGATACGATTGACGGTAGGATCGCCCAGCTGGAAAAAGAATTTAAAAGTAAAGAAACACATTCTATTTAATAGGCAAAACATGGTATTCTAAAGAGGCGCAGGCATCTGCGCCTTTTGGATATCACCCCGAAAGGACTTCATCAAAAATTCCTCAAAAAATGCTTTCCGTTTTAAAAAAGGGCTGTTTGGTTCAAAAACTCTAAACAAGTATTCAATACAGCCATGTAAAAGAATAAGAGGAAGGGAGGAAAGCAGAGTGTTAAACAACTTGAAGAATGACTATATCAGCTGGATTGCCATCACTGGAGTGGTCCTGCTATTGCTAGAGGTTTCGTTTTTTAACGAAGGCTTGATTTTCTCCCTTCTTGCGAGCGGGGCGATGATTTATTTTGGCCGCTCCTTAATGCCGAAGAAGTCTGGGAAACTTCTTTTCTGGGGAGGAATATTCTTTTTCCTGAGCAGTGTTTTTAGCATGATGACCTTTAGATTTTTCCTTCTGGCTGTGCTGATTTATCTTGCTTACCAGTTCGCCCAATCGAAAAAGAAGCCTGAGGTCATAACGCCCATTTTACAAGAATCGGGAATCGAAAAAAAGAAGGAAATGATCATCGAAAAGCCCTCATTGTTTAAAAATTGTCTGTTTGGCCCTCAGGAGACGCCGACTCATGTGTATGAGTGGAATGACGTCAACATTCAGACAGGCGTCGGTGACAGTGTCATGGACCTTAGCCTGACCGTTTTGCCGAAGGGTGAAACCGTTGTGTTCATCCGTAAAATTATCGGGAATGTGAAAATCTTCGTCCCATACGATTTAGAAGTAACCGTCCGACATTCTGCGGTTGCTGGGTCAGTCGAGGTGTTTGAGCATCAAGAAGGCCGGGTGCTGAACCAAAGCTTGTTCCTCCAAACGCCAGGGTATGATGAGGCAGAGCAAAAGGTGAAAATCTTCACGTCGATGGTAATCGGAAATATCGAGGTGAAAAGAATATGACCTCAATCTTGCGCCAAATTTTATGGGGCCTGACCCTTGGAATTATTCTATTTGCGGCTTTGACTTTGTCTTACCTGCTTGTTTTTCCCATCGCCAGGCTTTCTGATTTGTGGAACCGTGAGCTGATGGACATCCCTTTCATCATTTTTTCCTTCAGCATTAGCGTCGTGCTCGGAATTGCATTTGGGATCGCGTCGGGAACTTATTGGCGCAGGCAATTTCAAGCCGTTGACAGCTGGCTGTTCCAGCTTGAGGAAGGGCAGCAGCCTGAAGTCAAGCGCAACCAGGATTTCGCGGAAATTTTATCGATATCAAAACGGGTTGGGAAGCTTTATAAGCAGATTTCTGAAAAAGCGATGCTCTCACAGAAGCTTGCGACTGAAAAAGCGGAAGAGCAGGAATCCCGCATCCAGGAGATCATTTCGCAGGAACGGAACCGCCTGGCCCGAGAGCTGCATGATTCGGTCAGCCAGCAGCTGTTTGCTGCATCGATGATGATGTCAGCGATTAATGAAACAAAGGCTCCCTCCGAGGACCGTGAAGCCAAGCAGCTGAAAATGGTAGAGGAAATGATCCATCAATCACAGCTTGAAATGAGGGCATTGCTGCTGCACCTGCGCCCTGTAGCTCTTAAAGGGAAATGCCTTCAGGAAGGAATTGAGGAGCTTTTAATCGAGTTAAAGCAAAAAGTCACGATGAATATAAAGTGGAAGGTAGAGCCATTTCCATTGGATAAGGGAGTGGAAGACCACTTGTTCCGCATCCTACAGGAATCCGTTTCGAACACGCTTCGCCATTCAAAGGCAGAGCAGCTTGAAGTGCTGCTGATCAAAAGAGACGATAAGGTGATCATGCGGGTAGTGGATGATGGGCTTGGTTTTAATGTGGAAGAAACGAAAGCAGGATCTTATGGCCTCCAGAATATGCATGAACGCGCCGGAGAAATCGGTGGAACACTGAAGATTGTCAGTGTTGAAAATAAAGGAACCAGGCTTGAAGTCAAGGTTCCAATTCTAGTTGTGGCGGGTGAGAAGCATGATTAAAGTGGTATTTGTAGATGATCATGAAATGGTAAGAATCGGTGTTTCATCGTATTTATCGGCACAGCCTGATATTGAGGTTGTCGGAGAAGCGAGTAATGGCAAGGAGGGAGTCGAACTGGCTCTTTCATTGAGACCGGATATTATCCTGATGGACCTGGTTATGAAGGAAATGGATGGGATCGAAGCAACGAGGCAGATTATCGAACAGTGGCCTGACGCCAAGATCATCATCGTAACGAGCTTCCTTGATGATGAAAAAGTCTATCCTGCTCTCGAGGCCGGCGCGACGAGCTATATGCTTAAAACCTCGAAGGCAAGTGAAATCGCGAATGCTGTTAGGGTTACATACTCGGGCCAGCCAGTTCTGGAGCCCGAAGTAACGGGTAAAATGATGATGAAAATGCGCCAGAAGAATACGCTGCTGCCGCATGAGGAGCTGACAGAGCGCGAGATGGAAGTTCTGAAGCTGATAGCCGAGGGGAAGACGAACCAGGATATTGCTGACGAGCTATTCATAGCTTTAAAGACTGTTAAAACTCATGTGAGTAATATTTTGAGTAAGCTTCAAGTGCAGGACCGGACACAGGCCGTCATCTATGCTTTCAGACATTCGCTTGTGAAATAAGAGTCAGATAATCACAAAAAGGGCATCGAATGAATGGCACAAAAAAGAGGCCGATTGGCCCCCAGGAACTAATTCGCTTTTTCATCGATTACGTCTAATTTCAAAAGCATTTCGCTTAAGGCTATGGATATGACTTCCCGTTCTTCAAATTCATTTGGGTAATGGGAAGCGCTATTTATATAGTTATGCTTTTCAGCTAACTTTTCCTTTATTTTTTTGCACATCCAGAGCTGGTAATCTGAAAGTTCCAAGTGTCTGAGCATTGCCACCCACTCCTTCGTTACTAGTCATTACCCGCCAACTCCGCTTGCTTAAACGCTAAATCCAAAAAAATATCTTATATGGGAAAAATTGAGATTTCGATTGTGAAAACTCTATGAGGACGGGCTTAAAAAGACTTTAATCAAACGTTTGATTAAGGTCTTTTTATTTAAAAATTGTCACTTAGACAAGTTGAAGAGGACTTGATTATTGATTGTTAGTAGCCACATATAAAGACCACTCCCTGACGATTTCATCAGATGAACGGTCATAAGAAGCCCTATAAAGACCACTAGCTGAAGGTTTAATCAGATGAATGGTCATAAGAAGTCCTATAAAGACCACTCGCTGAAGATTTCATCATGTGAACGGTCATAAGAAACCCTCCTAAAGACCCCTCGATAAAGTTTTCATTAGATGAATAGTCACTAAAAGCCATATAAAAACGATCCCTTGCCAGATTCCCACGAATTTTCCTAAAACGTCTGGCAATAATAATCAACAGGATTTTTGATAAGAACACTTTTGAAAAACCTTGCTATTATATAGAATGAATAATAAAATAAGAGTGAATATTTAATGAACGGAGGTGAGGAGAGATGATCAAGACTGTTTTTGTGCACGGATTCTGGAATGAATTCCTTTATTTTTGCCGTGCGAAATTTGCTGTTGCAGCTGACAACGGGATACGTATGCCCTTTTTTAGCAGTTCAATATCAAAACAAAACGGTAGGATCATCTCTTTTCCCGCTTAAAAACGCATCGGTGAATGGGGAGGGCTCTATGCCCTCCTTTTGGATTCATTGATATTTGGAGCCAGGAGCAGAGCCGTCTGCCCCTGGCTTTTTTGTGCATTAATCGATGCACAAATAAGGTTGGGCAGTCTAGGTGCTCAGGTTTTTACAGCGAAAGGAGAGGTCACTTAGGAGGAAAACATAATGATAACAGTAAGTATTAACCATATAAACAAAATGTACGGCGGAAATACAATATTTCAGGATTTGAGCTTTGAAATAAATGAAAAAGACAGGGTAGGGCTTGTTGGCAGGAATGGCAGCGGCAAAACGACACTCTTGAAGCTGATCGCGGGCATGGAAGAGCCTGATGGAGGCAAGATTCACTGGAAGAAGGGGCTAAGGATTGGCTATCTCGCGCAGATTCCAGTATATGATTCGAAGATGACAGTCAGGAATGTTTTAGAAACTGCTTTTGATGAGCTAATTATAGTTCAACAGGATATGCAAAAGCTTGAAGAAGATATGGCTGCTTCCGCAGAGGATTCGGTGCGGCTTGAAAGACTGCTGGCAAAATACGGTGTTCTCCAGGAGAAGTTTTCTCTTGGAGGCGGCTATGAAATGGATGCCAATATTGATCGGATTGCCAATGGTTTGAATATTGCCGGGCTGCTGGATTCGAATTTTAACAGCCTGAGCGGCGGTGAGAAAACAAAGGCGGGATTAGCGTTAAGCTTGCTGCGTAATCCAGATTTGCTTTTACTCGATGAGCCGACGAACCATTTAGATATAATGGCTGCTGAGTGGCTGGCTGAATTCCTTTCATCTTATGAAGGGACCGTTGTCATCATCTCGCATGACCGTTATTTCCTTGATGAAGCGGCGACGAAAATCCTCGATATGGAGGATGGGGAGATTGAGTTGTATCATGCCAATTATTCAGGCTTCCTTAAGGAAAAAGAAGAAAAATTACTGCGTGAATTCCAGGCGTATGAAGAGCAGCAGAAGAAAATCAAGAAGATGAAGGAAGCAATAAAACGTCTGCGTGATTGGGCAAACCGTTCAAATCCTCCAAGTTCCGCATTGCATAAGCGAGCAACAAACATGGAAAGGGCACTGGCGAGGATGGAAAAGCTAGACCGTCCAATTTTAAACAGGAAGAAGATGAACTTCGAGCTCGAGACTGGTGCCCGAAGCGGGAAGGATGTTCTCGTCATCAAAGATGCTCAGAAATCGTTTGGCACACGAGAACTATTCAGCGCTGTGAATCTCCAGCTGCAGTATCAGGACCGCGCGGCAATCGTTGGTGAAAATGGTTCAGGGAAAACGACCCTGCTGAAATTTATCCAGGGTGAGCTCAATCCTGACAGCGGAGAAGCAAGGCTGGGCAGCAATGTGAAAATCGGTTACCTCTCACAGCACATGGAGCTTTCGAGTAAGGATGGCAGTGTGCTGGACGCATTTAGAAGTGAAGTGGTCATGAATGAAGGCGAGGCTAGGAATGTTCTAGCAGGATTTCTGTTTTACGGTCCTTCCGTATTCAAGAAGGTGTCACAGTTAAGCGGCGGTGAGCGTATGAGGCTGCGACTTGCCCAGCTGATGCATCAGGACCTTAACTTCCTGATTCTTGATGAGCCGACGAACCACCTTGATATTGATTCACGAGAAGTGCTCGAGGAAGCTTTGGACGGTTTCGAAGGCACGCTGCTCGCTGTATCACATGACCGATTTTTCCTGAATAAGCTTTTCGATAAAATTTACTGGCTGGAAAGCGGCGAGCTGACGGAAATCGAGGGGAATTATGACAGGGCGAGAGTGAAGATGGCAGAGTGGAGGAAGCGGCACGAGGATTCAGCTGTTGCAGAAATTGCACCTGCCAGGCAGCCAGTTGTTAAGACAGTAAAAAAAGATGCTGCTCCAGTAGATGAGGACCTGCTTCTAAACCAAATCGAGGCTCTTGAAAAAGAAATTGCTGTCCTTGTAAACAAAATGGCAACAGTTGCAGACCTAGAAATATTGCAGAAGCTTTACGCTGAAAAAGAAGAGTTAGATCGTGGTCGTGAGACTCTGTATTTAAAGCTTGAAGATATATCGTAGAACAGATGAAGAACTGCTCAAAAGAGTGGTTCTTTTTTATTTATAAAGCTATTTTTAGGCAGCTTCCCACAAGAAAGCAGACTTTCCTTAATATTGTCCGGACTTGTCTCATATGTTTATAAAAGTAAATGAGATAGAATTGGGAGAGAAGCTATGAATACTTTTTTAAAGGGGATGGCGATCCTTGTAGTTGCTAACTTTCTTGGTGAAGTGGTGGAGTTCCTTGTTAATATGATTCTTGCCAGGGAGCTCGGGGAAAGCGGCATGGGGCATTACATGACGATTTTGCCGACGATTTTCCTGATTATGATGCTTGCGAGCTTTGAGTTGCCCGTATCAATCTCCAAAATGGTGGCGGAAAGGGATGAATCCTACCACAGGAGTATGATTAGCCACGCGATCAGGCTTGCGGTTTTCTTTACTGCGATTCTTTTTATTGCCGCTGCTGTGACACTGCCCTTGATTCCTGTGTTCAAGGACTATCATCCGTTGATGAAGTGGGTTGTGCTGGCGCTAATTCCAGTGATGACGATTTCTGCGATCGCCAGGGGATTTTTTATGGGAAAACAGGAGATGGGCAAGATTGCGGTGTCCCATTTTATAAGAAGAGTCGTTCAGCTTGGTTTGCTGACATTTTTATTCCAATTCTTTGAATTTGGGAGTGAAACAGCCTTGCTAGTTGCTTTTTGCACGTTAGCTGGCAGCGAGGTCGTTGTCTTTCTTTATTTGCTGCACTTTTTCATTCTTTCCTATCAGAGGATTAAGAGGGTTCCAGGAAAGCACTTAAGTGGCAAAGAGGTCCGGAAAAACCTTGTTGCTGTTTCGGTTCCGACAACCGCGCTAAGAATATTCCATTCACTGACACATGCGGTACAGCCATTTTTAATTAAGGCAGCGGTCATCGCTGCAGGGATTTCTCCGGAGATGGCGACCGAGCAGTTTGGAATGCTTGCGGGAGTGGCCATGACGATTGGATTCTTCCCAGCGTTTATCGCTCACTCATTTTTGATTATCTTGATTCCGACAGTGTCCAAGGCCTACGCGGAAAGAGAGTTCCATAAGCTGCAAAAGTTGTTGCAGCAGGTTATGCTGCTGACCATATTATATGGATTGCCATCCGTAACTGCCTTTTACTTTTTGGCTGAGCCTTTGACCAGTAAGTTCTTTCACTCGCAAGAGGCTGCTGTATATGTGCAAATGCTGGCCCCTTATTTCCTGTTTCACTTTTTTACGATTCCGATGCAGGCATATTTAATCGGACTTGGATTGATAAAAGACGCCTTCATCCATTCTGTGTATGCAACGGCTGTCACTTTTTCGCTCATATACCTTGTAGGTTCCAGGCCGGAATGGCAGATGCAGGGAGTCATCGTAGGTATGAATACAGGAAGCTTGGTGATCCTGTTCTTGCATTATTTAACGATTTGCAAAAAAATCGGAATTACGTGGAGGGCTAAGAGTACAATACGGTATACACGTTATTAAAGGTTGTTTTTCTGGATAGGATTATTGAAATATTAAAAAAAAGGATTTTTATGAATCACGGAGAATGTAACAATATGAAAAACTGTCAGGAGGGATGAAGTGGAAAAGGTACTGCGAGGACATCATCTCCTTTGTGTCCATGGATTCAGGGGGATGGGATACAGTCCTGAGTTTGTTAAAAAGATGGAAAGTATCGTAAATGATATACGAGATCCTGAGCAGGATTTTTACATAAAGGTTGTGGCCGCATTCGATGATGCCTGTATGTCGTGCCCGCACCGGGGGCTTGAAATTTGTGAAGCTGGTGAGGGGTCGAATGAACATGTGTTATCAATGGACGGCAAAATCATCCGCCATTTAGGTCTAGAATCTGGCAACAGCTATCTAAAATCCTACCTTATTAATTTAACTGCTGAAAAGGTCGAACCAGATGATCTTGATTACCTTTGCAAAAATTGCTCATGGCTGTCATATGGGGTGTGCAAGGAAGGAATCGCTGATCTGCGCAAAAATCACAAATGCCTGACCAAGGGTAGTTAATTTAACTGCCGCTCTGGTCAGGCATCTTTAAATTTGTCGTCAATCAATGGGTCATTTCCGTATAAAACGAGACGGTCACCTGGTTCGAGCTCAGTATGGTATGCTTTATTGCGAATATTAATATCTCCTCTTTTAATAAAAAGAAGCATGAGGTCCTCCTCAATATCCACGATTTCATCAAATGTTTTCCCGGAAAATGGCGATTCTTCTTTAATTGAAATTTCCCGTACTTCATCCTCATCATCCATCAGGAGAACATCCTTGATTGGCAAATCGGCTAGCTCATAAGTTTCCTCCATTTCACTCTTCAGCTTTTCAGACAGTTGATTTTTCACGCCTGGTACACGAAGGATGAATAAAATAACGAGTAGTGCTCCTGCTATATAGGCAATTTCCATTGTATAAAAGGTATCTGATAACAATTGTGTGATAGCGGAAATGATAACCGCAAGAGAGAATGCTCCGAAGAGAATCAAAAAAGCACCTAATCTTCTCCTGACTGGATGGTCGATGATCAGCTCGGATTCGCCAGTAGTAAATCCGGTGCCCGTTAGCATGGAGATCACCTGGAACCTGGCAATTTTCCGATCAAGTCCTGTGGCGACAAAAATTGAAGAATTAATTTCGATTACGGTAAAAACAATGAAAAGGTAAATGAAAATAAATAAAATACCCATACACCCGCATCCTCCAGGAACATCCATCTTGTTCAATGTAGTATTTGTTGTTGAGGCTTACTTTAAACAAAAATAGACCGGGGAAGCATTCCCCGGACTTCTTAGTTATGCTGTAAATTCTCGTTGTAATAATTGACTCCATACATGGAGCCTTCGCTGACCATCTTGTTGTCTTCAAGGTCGAGCGGGTCAGGGTTTCCTGCTTTTTGAACAGGTGTGACATCCGTTCTTCCTGATGGCATGATTTTATCCTTCATCTGAGTTGCCATATTTGTAAGTTTCGATTTATTTTCAGGTTTCATCGCCATCCACAATGCCGCTGCTCCAACACCTAACATGACTGCAGATTTCATTGAGCCAGTTTGCATAGTATAGTCCCTCCTATTAATTACACTTTTTTAAGTGCATAGAGGCCTAAAGCGATTTTATCTGCCTCGTATGGTATTGTTTACCCGCTTTATCGAGATAAAAAACATATTTAAATTGGAAGTATTTCCAAGTCTAGCCGTTATTCCGTTTCAATATGTTCTTTTAAGGGAAAAGTATTATTCAAATTAGGACTAGAATATGAAAGGTCTGAGACCCATGCAACATACTTTTAACGAGGGAAAATGGAAGTGGCATGATTTCCAAGCGGGACAAGCTTCCGAGCTTAACGAGATCACTACTAAGTATCCTACCTGTAATAACTGGTACAACAACATAAAAGACAATCAAGCTAACATTCTTCAGTTAAATACACAAACAAGGGGAGAAGAATATATTTGGGGCTCTCTAATTTACAGACAGGATATCGAAGAGAAGCACGAAAAAAATATCTTCCATTTTTATATTTCAAAGGAGTTCTTTTTCACAATAGATTTTGACTTTTCGGTCCTGAATTGCAATTCCGAAAGTGTTCAAAATCAAATGGAGCAAGCGGAAAATGGTGTGGAAGGTTTTTTTATTTTGTTGGGAGAAATTCTGCTGAATTACTTAAAGAAAATTGATGAATATGAGGAGCAGCTGCATGATTTGCTCTGGAGAATGAAAGAACAGAACAATCTCGAGTTACTGGAGAGAGTGTATGAAAATCGCCATGAACTCTTGATTTGGAGGAATTTGTTAATTCCAATAACAGAGCTGAAGTATATTGTAGAAGAAGCTTACGGAAGTGATATTAATAAGTTGTCCGAATTCAGCCGGGTCGCTACCCGCATTGAAAGAATACAGATGCTTTTAAATGCATACCAGCAAGAAATTGATACAATGATCAATCTTGAGGAAGTCGTTTCGACACATCGCGGGAATGAAATCATGAAGACACTCACTGTTATGACTGTATTATTTACTCCTGTGATGGCCTGGGGAGCTCTTTGGGGTATGAATTTTAAAGTCATGCCAGAGCTGGAATGGAAGCTGGGATATGCGATGGCTGCGGCATTGATTCTGGTATCAACTGTTGGCCTTTATATTTATTTAAGAATGAAGGGCTGGATGGGGGATATTTTAAAAGGCAGGAAGAAGAATTCATTTTTCAAATAACAAAAAATCGCCCTTATTTGCAGGGCGATTTTTTATTGAAAACTATTCAGCCAGCTTTACAAGCATATGTGCAAGCATGTGCTGCTCTTCTTCCGTGCCGACCTTCCAGAGCTCTTTTAATAGCTGTTCCTCACGGTTGCGCGGTTCTACTTTATCAGCAAGATAGTCAGCAATTTTCTGTGCAGTGTTTGCGAGCTGTTCTTCATTTAACCCTGCCGTTTTACCAAGCTGGATTCGCTTGCTCAGATAGGATTTAAATTCACTGAAGTCGCCAAGGATTTCATCTGCACGTTCACGATCCAGTCGATTGAGAGTCTCGTCCACCTTGCTTGTATCAACTTCGCCATCTTTATGGATCATATGATCTTTTTCCATGTGAAAAACCTCCTCGTAATTGATAGTTATTAAATATCCATTGCTGGAATGGGATAAACATTGGGGAGCACATTGGGAGTAAGAGTGTCTGAAAATATGGTTTTTTTTGAAATGGTCTTTTTTAACAAATCGTTGACTGGATCGGAAGGTGCGAGACTCCTTTCGTAACAGTCAACACTACTCTAATAGCAACAGTGGTTACGAAAACAGCCATTTGAAAGGAACTCTATTAAAAAAGGTGCAAGCCACTAGGCCAGCACCTTTTTTAAGTCCGACAAACGGACGATGGGAGGAGTATTCAGTTTTTGGTTATTCAATTTGCTCACTGGGGTAAATCGATCTTAAATGTATCGATTTAAGACCAGCGTGCCTTGAGACAGCAACGCAAATCTTCCTCCGCTTGCATAGCCAATGACGTATTCCGAAGTCGCCGTAAAGTTCTCCACTTTAACCAGTCCCTTCTATGTTGATCTTGGCGTTGCTCAGGTCCTGCAGACAATTTGGAGGAGTATTAGTTATTGCTGATCAAAATAACTCACTGAGGAAAATCGATTTTAAGTATATCGATTTAAGACCAGCGTATCTTGAGACAGCAACGCAAATCTTCCTCCGCTTGCTAAGCCAATGACGTATTCCGAAGTCGCCGTAAAGTTCTTCACTTTAACCAGTCCCTTCCGTTTTAGTAATTGGCCTTGGTCGATCCAATGGACCGATTACGAAGTAGTATTCGGTTATCACTTACTCAAAAACGAACTGGGATGAATCGATATTAAGTCCATCGATTTAAGACCAGCGTACCTTGAGACAGCAACGCGAATCTTCCTCCGTTTGCTAAGCCAATGACATATTCTGAAGTCGCCGTAAAGTTCTCCACCTTAACCAGTCCCTTCTTTATTTTGTATTGGCCTTGCACTATTTATATACCCGGATGAAATGACTGAAAACTTAATAAACTTAATTAAAAATTGGTATTTATACCTGTTTTTGGTAAATAGTAAAAAGGCAGCCCGGAAACGAGCTGTCTTAGTCATGCCTATTTATTAATCCCTGCTCGATAATACCCCAAAGAAGCGAAGGATGTATAGGAATAGGTTAATGAAGTCTAGGTACAGATTTAGAGCCATCAAAGGCACCTCTTCCGGGCTTACACCGTAATGCTTCATCCTGTTGATATCAAATAAAACATAACCGCTGAATACAAGAATTCCAATGAAGGAATATGCAAGCATTCCTGTTGAGCTGAGCGGCCAGAAAATATTGAATATGCTGATTGCGATTAAAGCTAGTAACGCTGCCATTAGCATGCCGCCAAGGAAGCTAAGGTCGCGCTTCGTTTTTGCCGCGTACAAAGCAAGTCCGCCAAATACGACTGTCGTAGTTCCAAGTGCGTTGATGACTACATTCGCGCCAGAGGTAGCCACATAATGGGCGATGACTGGATACATCGTCATTCCGGAAATAAACGTAAACGCGTATAAGAACGTATAAGATACGGCTTTCTTTCTACGTAAGAAGAATATGCTGATCAGCATCACAACCTCGATAATAACGAGTGGAAGGAACAGCGCTGGCGGGACAAATACTCCAGCCATTGTACCAATAAAGGCAATTGCCAGTGAAATCGCAAACGTGCGCATCACCGATGGCATTAATGTTTTTTCAGAATAAGCGTACATTCTATGTCACCTCATAATTTTTGTTTGATAATATATACGGTGACAGGCTCAAGAAGTTTCATTAATTCTTTTATTTTCTTTTAATAAATCACGAATCTCGATTAGAAGTTCTTCTTTTAAGTCAGGTTTTGGCTCGACCTTCTGTTCCTCTTTCTTCTTTTTAAACCGTGTAATTAGCTTTATAAATAGAAAAATAGCAAACGCGGTAATGAAAAAGTCGACGACAGATTGCATAAATGCTCCGTATTTAATCTCTTTATATACAAGTTTCGAAAAATCCTCGCCGAATGTTACTAATCCGACAATCGGCATGATGATATCATTTACCAGCGAAGTAACAATCTTTCCGAAAGCAGCCCCGATAATGACCCCGACAGCCAAATCCAGGACATTGCCCTTCAAAGCAAACTTTTTAAACTCTTCCCACATGAAAAAGCAGACCCCCTATATAAATATTGTAACCACCCTTATATTCTGCGAGAAGCAACATCAAAAATCAATAGGGCCAGGCTGGTGGAAGAGAAGGAGAGAGGGAAAAGAGAAAAACTCTTCAACGCATCACCGCGCCGGGGGTCAGACCCCCGGCGCGGTGATGCGTTAAACGACTGGGGGTCTGACCCCCAGTGCTTTAAAGCGTTATTGTATGAGGCGCATTTTTAGGGCTTTGACGGCTGCTTCGGTTCGGTTTTTGGCGTCTAGTTTTTGGATGATGGCTGAGATGTAGTCCCGGACGGTGTAGCTGCTGAGGTGGAGGGTGGCGGCGGCTTCGTTAATGGATGCTCCTTCGGCAATCAGCTTCAGCACTTCACGCTCGCGCAGTGTCAGGACGGCACGCTGCACGCCAAATAACTGGACAGCGTCTTCATAGAATTGGTTCAGCAGTTCACCGCCATATTGGCCGAACTTGATTAACGCGGTCAAAGTCTGGTTATTGACGGTAAAGGCTTTGTTTTCGCCGCGGTCGAGCAGTGCCAGACCAATCAGCTTATTTTCGGCAGGTACATAGATTGGCAGCACGACCAATGACTTCAAACTATATTCACGCACATATTTATCCGGTAATATTTCGGCCGCTTCTTCTATAAAAATAGGTTTAGAATGGCTGAAATGCTTTAAGTATTTTGTAAGCAACGGAAACTCGGCGATGCTTTCCTTAATCTGCTGTACGGAGCCAGAAAAGACATTATGCGCATGGACGCCGACACCGCTCTGTTCACCCGGAGAATAAATGAATAAAGCACAGCGCGAAAAAGGGAGGTAGTCAACCAGTCCCTGGGTAATCATTTTTACGGCATCTGTGGCGCTCTGTGAATGGATCAAGCGCTGCTGGAACAGCAAGGTTGAATCCTTCCATTCTAGCTCATTCTCGAGGTGGTTGAGTTTCATCTGCTTCAAGTACATCTTCCGCAGCGTTTCGATTTGCTCCGATGTAATCTTTTCAGCCTGCTCCTTCACACATATGATCAGTGTCTCCGTTAAAACAGGAATCGTAAGGATCTGACAATCTTCCATTCCTGGTGTCAGAAGCCGCGACAAGCCTATTGAAAGATCGCCTGCCCCATCAGCCTGCAACCCCTCGCACATCGCAATCAACTGTTCGTTGACCGAAAGTCCATCTGAACAAATAACCTTCCTTACCTTATATTGAGATTTTTCAGTGCTGATGATCGCCAGCCAATTGCTAGGAACCGTCCGCAAATTGAGTATCGTCTGAAGCCATTTATCATCCTGGTATTCTAACTGCTGAGTCCTCAATACCTTATCGATTATTCTCGTGAAAAAGATCTGGATTGCCTGATGGTCAAGGAAACTAGTATTCTCTTTTTGTTTCAAGACCTTATGAAAAAGATTTTCAACAGCGCTGATTAAAAAGATCGCGTCGACATCATCCACAAATTCGGGATATTTTTTCTGCCATTTGTGGACAAGTGCCAGTATGAATTCATTGGAGGATTGAAAAGCAGTATTGGATAAATTCTTGAAGCCGAACGTGATCATTCGTTCAAATTCCAGAACGAGATCATTTTGCCAGGCCTTTAAGTCCTTTTTAAAGTTAGCCCATTCTTTAAGAAACGGTTTCTCGCTTTCCTTTAAAAGAAATAAACCTCTCATAGCCAAATCTTCTATTTTATGTTCCATCGGGCGGTCCTCACTCTCTTAATCCTGGTAAAAGAATATTCGTTTCAAAATTCAGATTTTTGTACGTTTATATTTATTTACCCGACAATTGACGGGGTTAACAAATTAGTTACGATATTTTCCGCGGTTATCGTTTTTATTTTTAGGGGATATGGTATAGGAAATTGAATTAATTTTGAATTTTAAAAATATTTTAACGGAGGTGGCTTTCTTGAATGAAGCTGTCGTAATGGAAAGCAAGATTAATAAGAAAGTATTTTGGACTTCACTTGCGTCTGGAGTCCTGCTGCTCGGGCTGCTGCTTGTATCTTTTGGGCTGTCAGGTGTTGCGTATGCAGTGCCGATTGCCGGCGTTGGCGACTTTTACGTTGAATTCGATAAGCTCCAGGGGGAAGGCTACAAATTTTACCCGAAGATGGGCGAGACCAGCAGTTCTGATTCGGCACCGCAGGGAACAAATTTAATTGAGACCCTTACGATTGATAACCTGA
The DNA here is from genome assembly GCF_036967045.1 of Bacillus sp. JJ1609. Taxonomy (NCBI): domain Bacteria; kingdom Bacillati; phylum Bacillota; class Bacilli; order Caryophanales; family Bacillaceae; genus Bacillus; species Bacillus sp. JJ1609. The sequence goes on from NZ_JBALSS010000006.1 coordinate 509,585, forward strand.
AATTATACAAGGATTTTAAAGTAGGCAGCGATTGGATCCGCGTGAAAATCCAGGCGTCCAAGCCTGTTCAGATTTCAGGTCTGCAGCATGACGCAGGTTTGATCGAGGCAAACGCAAAGTTCCAGAACCTTGCACTGAAGGAAAATCACAGCGATGACTGGACTAAACAATTCGAACAGACTTCAAGTACCATCACTCTGGAAAATGCGAAGCTAAAAACACACTACTTATTTCAGGAAACCATCAATATGGCTGGGATGAAATTAACAGTCGAGAAAATCGATAAAAAATAATCGGGGTGACGAACGATGGTTTTTAAAAAGTGGAGGCATACAAGGCCTTTTATGGGAGCAATCTTAACCGTCCTAAGCGGACTGATGATCTTATGGGTGCCGCTGAATCTATATTTGAATACATTCCTGCCTGGGTCCGTTGCGGTCATCGGACTCCTATTCGGAGGATTAATTACGCTGATGGGGCTGATGTCTTTCTTTTTGCCAAGCGCCTCTAAAGCATTGGGCATCATTGTCATATTCCTGTCGATATTATCCGTAATAGGCGCCCTTGGCGGCTTCCTGTTCGGAACGATTATCGGGATTATCGGCGGTTCGCTGTTAACAGCCTGGCGGGTTGTGCCGGCAGCTCAGGTCGTAGCACCGGAAACAGACATAGCTGATCAGGCAGTCAAAACAGGGTAAAGGAGAGACAAGATGAAGTTTTCATGGCTGGTAAAAAATAAACTGATATTATTTTTCTTAAGCATTCAGCTTGCCGCCCTGTCATTTTTTCCTTTTATCCAAAAAGCTGGCGCTTCCACCTATGATGCTGGTGGATTCATCATCCAGGCTGACAGAGTGGTCGGAGAAAATATGAAGGCAATGATCATAATGGGTGAGAAAGCAGGCTCTGAGGCCGAACCGATGCTGCGGATCACCTATGATACGGTCCAAATTTATGGAATGAAACTGACGAAACAGCTCCAAACATCTGGCGGGACTGTCAGTATTACGATGAAAGCGAGTGGTCCTGTCCACATTAAAGGGATGCAGGTAGATACAAGTGCGATTTCATTCAAGGGTGCTTGTGTGCATGCAGCAAAATTGATGCCAAGCGCGGCGCTTGAAGATGTGACCATGGTCGCCCATTCCATGAATGCTGATAGCAGCAGCCTTGACCAGCTTCAGCTGCAAACGATCAACGGGGATGGTGGAGTCCAGAAGCCTAGTCATTTGAAAATATTACAAGATTTGAGTTCCATGCCTTTTGAGCAGATGAAGAAGGAAATCGGGAAGATTACAACAGGTCAATTGCCGTTGACTTGTGAGGGAGATCTATTGAAAGACGGAAAAGTTGCGGATGGAATCGGTGATATAACGGATCCAGTGTTTGACGGTGTGACCGACCCTATAGGTGAAGTGACCGATCCATTGGAGGACACGGTCGGGAAAATAACCGACCCGTTGAAAGATACAGTTGGAAAAATAACCGATCCTCTAAAGGATACTGTTGGTAAAGTGACCGACCCACTTAAGGAGACTGTAGGCAAAGTGACTACCCCTGTCAAGGACACAGTCGGAAAGGTTGCAGATGGAGTAGTCAGCCCGGTGATAGGGGAAGTAAATAAGGTGACCACTCCAGTCAAAGAAACGGTCAAAACAACTACTGAAAATGCTAAAGCAGTTGCCCAGCCTGTCGTAGAACCAGTAAAGAAATCGGTGGATCAAACCGCTAAAACGACCTGTGAAAAATTATCCGAAGCGAATGGGCAAATGACGAAGGAGCTAGGTCTTGAATTGATCGACCAGGCTTTAAAAGAAAGCAAAGCACTTAACGAACTGTGCCCAGAAGACGCAGCGTTGACAGAGCAGCTGAAAAACTGGACCGAAGGCCTGCTAGATTCAATCGGACTGCTCTCGCTGTTAGGGGTAAAGCCAAGCGAAGAGGAACAATTGAAAAAGATGAGAGAGGCCATTTTAAAAGAGCCTGACGGAACTGTTATTTCATTTGATTAGGTCCAACAGTTATTAAAAAATGGCTCCGTTAAAGCTGAATGTTGATTTTTAAACCCTG
>NZ_JBALSS010000006.1:511871-536814 GCF_036967045.1 Bacillus sp. JJ1609
AAATCAACAGCCTTGTTTAATAGAGCCAAGCAAAAAAATAGAAGGGAGAGGATCGATGTCCTCTGCCTTCTTATTATTGGCTGTTTTTCATAAAGGCCCAAAGCTCCCTTAGTATTTAATTGCGAATGATCGATAGGTTTCGGTTTTTTCGGTTTCGTTTACTTCAATATGGTCTACTGTTGAGAAGGGATTGCCTCTGCGTACTTCATCAATGAAACGTTCGAGGTTATCATTTTCACCGGAAGCGAGGATTTCCACGCCGCCTTCCTGCAGATTTTTCACCCAGCCTGTAATGCCAAATTGAATAGCTTTCATTTGTGTATAATACCGGTACCCCACACCTTGAACTTCTCCTGACACAATGATTTGTAATTGGATCAAGACGCCGCCCCCAGATAAACGATTAGGTTAACAATATATCTAATATTTTTTTACTCTTAGATAAGTTCATTATATCACAATGGGTGGTACCGTATAGATAAAAACAGCTGTACCCGGATTTTATGGGTACAGCTGATTTATAAGAATGATTAGAATGCCCAATCTCCGTTGCGGAATACTGCTTCAGCATCTCCATCCGCAGAGATGCCGTCGATGTCCATTTTATCAGAACCGATCATGAAGTCGACGTGAGTAATACTCTCGTTTAAGCCGTTCTCTGCCAATTCTTCAGAAGACATCTTCTTGCCGCCTTCGATACAGAAAGCATAGGCGCTGCCAATCGCAAAGTGGTTTGATGCGTTTTCGTCAAAAAGAGTATTGAAGAAAAGGACATTTGATTGAGAGATTGGTGAGTTGAATGGAACAAGTGCCACTTCACCAAGGTAATGCGATCCTTCATCTGTAGCGACTAGCTGCTTAAGGATTTCTTCGCCTTCCTCAGCTTCCACGCCAACGATTTTGCCGTTTTCAAATGTTAGCTTGAAGCGGTCAATGATGTTTCCGCCGTAGCTAAGCGGCTTAGTGCTTGATACATAGCCGTTAACGCCAGTTTTTAACGGAACAGAGAAAACCTCTTCTGTTGGCATGTTCGCCATGAACTCATTTCCATGCTCGTTCACACTGCCAGCGCCAACCCAGATATGCTTCTCAGGAAGCTCAACAGTAAGGTCTGTGCCTGGAGCTTTATAGTGCAGCTTTTTGTAGCGCTTGCTGTTCAGGTAATCGACTTTTTCATGCAAGGATGCATCATGATCTTTCCATGCTGCAACAGGATCTTCAGTATTTACGCGGACTGCTTTAAAGATTGCCTCCCAAAGCTTTTGAACTCTAGTTTCAGCAGGCTCTTCAGGGAAGACCATTTTTGCCCACCCCTCTGAAGGAGCAGCAATGACCGTCCAGCTTACTTTATCGGATTGTATGTATTTGCGGTACTTGGAAAGTGCTGTACCAGCAGCTTTCTGGAAGTTTCCGATTCTCTCGGACTTCACACCTTTTAAAAGGTCAGGACTTGAAGAAACGATCGACATGAAGGCTGCGCCATTTTCAGCAAGCTCTTCCATTTCGCGCGCGCGCCATTCTGGATACTCGTTGAAAGCCTCATCAGGTGCAAGCTCGTATTTTGTTCTGGAAACGACATCATCATTCCAATTGACGACTACATTTTTAGCGCCAGCTTCGTACGCCTTTTTAACAACAACGCGCACAAACTCAGCGGAATCAAGTGTAGTATTGATTACAAGCGTCTGGTCTTTCTGGATGTTAACGCCGACCTTGACTGCAAGGTCCGCATATTTTTCTAAATTAGTATGAAAATCACTCATCTATTTCGCCCCTTTTCTGAATCTTCTTTTATATTGTAACGATTTTATAGGAAAAAAGAAACTTAAGACATTCGACTAGAACAGACATTTCCACGAATCGTAGAGAAAGGAACTCTGACATTGAAGGGCTCTCAGGGTCTGTCAAACTGGAATCTGGGGGACAGGTGAGTTAAAATGGTACGGTATATAAAAGCGGTTCAGGAGGACTTTTTTACATGAAATACGATGTTGTCTTATTAAGATTATCGGCCATTTACGCATTCATCGGGGCATTTCTTGGATCCCACATGGCGGGGGCAGGAGACTATGCCATCCGACCAGTCCACGCACATATATTGGTAGTCGGCTGGTTGAGCCTATTCGCCTTTTCAAGCTATTACCGAGCTTACGAGGTACCAAAAACTTCAAAGCTAGCAATATTCCATGTCTGGACAGCCATCATAGGAAGCGTTGGATTGACAGCCGGCATGTGGCTCTATAATGTAAAGCCATTCCCGCTGCCGGAAACATTCACGATGATTTTCTACATTGTCGGCGGATCCACACTCTTGCTGAGCTTTTTATTGTTTGTCTTCATGACATTCAAGTATAGTGAGGCAAAAACGAAATAATAAGAGTAAAACCATGCATTAGTTGAAATCTGCATGGTTTTTTTGTTGTCGTTGTGTTCAGTCTGGGATATTCATTACCGAAATCATTAATTTATGCTCGAAGTTGGGATGATTATGCTCTAAAATAAAAAGTTATGTTTGAAATCCTACTAAATATGCTAAAACTGTAAGTTCCTTTAGAAAAATTCCAATTATGATAATCAGCAAACTCAAATAAATCTCAGTCTTCCATAGCAACAAAAAAGCACAGGGAACGAGGCCCCATGCTTACACTAAGCCATTTTTCCAGCTGCCTTCTTATTCTCGTACATCCTAAACATCACCCAATATAAGCCTGCACTAAAGAGTGCCAAAATACTCAGGATGATAAAAGTCCAGCCATAGCCAATCCAGACTGTCAGCGGTATGCTGATCGGCGCGATTGTCCGGCCAATCGTATACCTTAATGATGCTGCTGCAAAGTACTGGCCCCGCATATGCTCAGGTGCGAGGGTGGAAATGAAGGTTTGCTGCAGGCCTGCTGTCATCAATTCAGCTAATGTGAAAACGGCCATCGCCGCAATCAAGCCCCAAATCCAGTTGGTAGCCCCAAACATAAGAATCGCCACGGCGTAAACAATCGATGACAGCATAAATACATTCCGTTCGCGAAATCGAGTCATCCATTTTGTTACGAAAACCGTAAAGAGGGCGACAAGAAGTCCATTTTCAGAAAGAATCAGCCCGAAAGCCTGCTCTCCATTCACAGTGAAAACCTTGGTGCCAAGCTCGAGGACCGTCTGATTATTGACGGTATCCTTCGTATAAACAGGGAACAACAGGTCAAGCTGCATAAAGGTTTGCGCGGCCAAAATTCCTGCTACGATAAACATCAGGAAAATTTTATCCTGGACAATGACCTTATAATCGGCAAGCTGATTTTTCAGGAAGTCGTACCATTTTCCATCAGCGGCCTTTTCTTTTTGAGCGGATGCCGGCACTGTTTCTCTCGTCCACTTGGCGAGAACCAGAGCGAGCAGGATCGAAATAATACCGACAGCCACCATCAATTCGAATCTGTATTTTACATAAAAAATAGCCCCAAGAATCGGGCCGACGACTACGGCGATATTAATGGATGTGTAAAAAATAGCGAAAACATTGCTCCGGTCTTTCTCGGGCACGACATCTGCAACCATCGCCTGGCTTGCTGGCCAGTAGATGGATCCGAATACCCCGACAAGCGCAAAGCAGATGAAGCCAAGCATCGGCGAGGTGTACCAAGGGGAAACGGCATAGGCAAAAACCAGGAAGGCGATACCCTGGCCGAATGCAGAAATGACCATCATCCGTTTGCGTCCAAACCGGTCAGCTGTATAGCCTCCAAGCAGATTCGCGAAAACCGAGAACACCTGTGAAAAAATCAGCAGGAAGCCGGCCTTATCCTTTCCAAAGCTTTCGGCAAAATAAATCGTCAAAAACGGGAAAAACATCCAAAAAGTTATATTCATCAAAGCCTCGCCATACAGGCGGACTTTCAGGTTTTGATCCCAATCTTTAAATCTCATGATGTTTCTCCTTCATATCTAAATAATTCCATCGATAATCATACTATTTAGGAGGAAGGATTTACAAGCTTCAACCTTATTAAAAAAAGCGGCACTAGGCCGCTTTTGCATTCTGCTGCAAGATTATTCTTTATCCTCAAGCGCTGCTTTCAGCAGGTCACCGAGGCTCGTTCCGAAATTGGATTCAGACGGGCTGTATTTATCCTTCAGCTTGCGCTCCTCGCGTTTGGAGACGCCTTTTTTCTTATCCTCCGCCTTTTCAACGACATTGCATCGTCGGCATTGGAAGTACGCGCCTGCCTTGCCATTGTGGATTTCCATCCGTTTGTGGCATTGAGGGCAGCGGCGCTGTGAAAGCTTAGGATCCTTGTGCTTGCGGAAGCTGCACTCAGGACTTGAACAAACCAGGATTCGGCCTTCTTTCGTTTTTCGTTCCTTCATGAACTCGCCGCATTCAGGGCATTTTGAGCCAGTGAGGTTATGGGCACGATACGATTTGTCGCTTGTTTTGATTTCTGAGACAAGTCTCGCTGTTTGTTCGCGGATCCGCTGCTTGAATGCTTTCGGATCCCCCTTGCCGCGAGCGATTTCCTCGAGTTCTTTTTCCCATTTTGCCGTAAGTTCAGGGGAGGTCAGTTCATCGTTCACAAGGTCAATGAGCTGCTTGCCTTTTTTCGTTGGGTAAAGTCTTCCGTTTTGACGATCAACGACTTCAGATGAGATTAACCTCTCGATGATTTCAGCACGAGTTGCCGGCGTACCGAGTCCGAACTTCTCCATTTTTGCAAGGATGTCAGATTCAGAAAGGCGAAGCGGCGGCTCGGTCATCTTTTTATTTGTTGTTACCTGGCCGACTGGGTAGCTTTTGCCTTTTTCCAGATGTCCAAGGCTTTGTTTCGCTGCATTGTCCTCATCGTCTTTTCCAAGGACCTTTTTAAAACCAAGGTCAAGAACGTTCGTTTCTCTTGCAGATAGTGATTCACCCTCGACGTCAAAGCTTGCGTGAATCGTTTCGTATTGGTAAGCCGGATAAAATAGCGCAAGGAAGCGGCGGACAATCAAGTCGTATAATTTTCTTTCATCAGGTGACAAGTCTGCTAGATGAAGTCGTTCCTCTGTCGGGATGATTGCGTGGTGATCAGTCACTTTTTCATTATTGAACACACGGCGTGCCAGCACTTTTCCTTTTTGCGCAATCGCAGGCTTCGCTTCATCCTTATAGCCAGACATAATTCCCTGAAGGCGGTCAGCCATCGTTGCTTCCATATCGGTCGTCAAATAGCGTGAATCTGTCCTTGGGTAAGTGACGAGCTTGTGCTGTTCATATAAACCCTGCAGGACATTCGATGTTTTTTTAGCCGAAAAACCAAAGCGCTTATTGGCGTCACGCTGCAATTCAGTCAGGTCATATGGCAAGGGCTGCGGCTCTGTTTTTTGCTTGCGGTCGATCGACTTCAAGACAGCTTTCTTATTCGAAAGCTTGTTTTGGATTTGCTCAGCTTTCTCCTTGGAGAAAATCCTCTTCTCGCCGTTATGCTCCCATTCCGCAGTCAGGGAGCCGACCTTCGCCTGGATGGTCCAGTAATCCTTCGGCACGAACTTATTGATTTCGTCTTCACGTTCCAGCACCATTGCCAGAGTTGGTGTCTGCACACGTCCTGCAGACAGTGGATCTTTGTATTTCGTTGTTAGTGCACGTGAAACGTTCAACCCGATTAGCCAATCCGCTTCCGCTCGGCATACCGCTGATTCATACAAGTCCTCAAATTGCTTGCCGGGTTTCAATTGTTTAAAACCATCCTTAATCGCACGGTCGGTTTGGGATGAAATCCAAAGTCGTTTGATTGGTTTTCGCCAGTTAATTCGTTGAAGTATCCACCTGGCCACAAGTTCACCTTCACGTCCGGCATCTGTGGCGATAATGAACTCGCCAACATCCTTCCGCTCGGCAAGCATTTCAATCGCCTTGAATTGGTGGCTCGTCTGCTTGATAACTTTTAGTCCCATTTTATCCGGGATAATCGGCAGCTCCTCAAGCTTCCAAACCTTATACTTAAGGTCATAATTCTCCGGCATCTTTAATTCGATCAAGTGGCCCAGAGCCCACGTCACAATATACTGATTACCTTCAAAATAACTCTTATGGGTTTTATTGCAGCCAAGAACACGAGCCAGCTCACGCGCCACACTCGGCTTCTCCGCAAGAACTAATGATTTCATAAATACTCCTTTCAAAACAAAACAAATTTCCTTATGCTTTACTTAGTATAATAGAAAAAACGCACCAATGCATTAACGCACTGGGGGTCAGACCCCCGGTGCAGTACCGCGTTAAAGTCATGGGGGTCAGACCCCCACGGCTGTGCAGTGCTAAAGTGTGGGGGAGGGATAGAGTTTGGCTGATTATATTAGGGAGATTCGCAGGCTGATTGGGACTAGGCCGTTTATTTTGGTTGGTTCTGCTGTGTTGGTTTTCAATGAGCGATATGATGTTTTGCTTCAGCTAAGGGCTGATACTGGCAGGTGGGGGATTCCTGGCGGTGCGATGGAGCCTGGGGAGAGTTTTGAGGAAACGGCCAGCAGGGAGCTGCTTGAGGAAACGGGGCTTCATTTAAAGAACCTGAAGTTCCTGGATGTGCTAGCGGGAGAGGAATATTATTTCCAATATCCGAATGGGGATGAAATATACAACGCGATCGCCCTTTATGCCTCAGATGAATGGGAAGGGAACCTGCAGATGCTTGATGGAGAAAGCAAAGACCTCCGTTTTTTCCCATTGGATAAGCTTCCACCGCTTCAGGGCAGGCCTGAATTAATTTTAAACAAAATCAGAAATTATGGCATTTTGCCGGAAATCAAAGAGATTAATCTTAATGGAATCATATCTGCTGCAGAGGTGCTGGAGCTGCAAAGAGCATCCTACAAAATAGAAGCTGAATTAATCGGCACTTATGAGATTCCGCCTTTGAAAGAAACCTTTGAACAGCTGCAGAATTGCGGGGAAACCTTCATCGGCTATTACAGAGAGAACAAGCTTGCAGGTGCCGTTTCGTATAAAAGGGAAGCTGGGACACTTGATATTCACCGGGTTATGGTCCATCCTGATTTTTTTCGAAGGGGAATTGCTGCCAAGCTCATCGTACATATTGAATCGCTAGAAAAAAACACCTCTAATATCATCGTTTCAACTGGAGCTGCAAATGTGCCGGCTGTTATGCTTTATGAAAAACTTGGTTTCGTTCGGCAAGAGGATATGATCGTAGGAGATAGTTTAAGAATTGCTAATTTTAAAAAGTACAAATAAGCAGAATTAGAAAAATTCCGTGTGAATTTCCTGTTCGCAAAAATAGCAGAGGATTTCGCAAGATTATTGTACTTATCGGTTTCCGCAAAATAACATTCCAATTTTGCAAGATTATTGATTTAAAGGGAAAGGTGTACCCAGATGAAGCAAGAAAATAAAATGGTTGTAGTCGTTAAAGGCGTCATTTTACTTGAGGAAAGAGTACTTATCGTTAAGAGGGCGGCTGATGATGAAGTGGGCAGTACCACTTGGGAGATCGTTGGAGGCAAAATAGAATTCGGGGAAGAAATAGAAGCGGCATTAATTCGTGAAATTAACGAAGAAACGGGCCTAACTGTTACTGATGACAAGATTTTATATGCGACAACTTTTAAAACCGATCCAACAAGACCAATAATTCTGCTTGCATACTTATGCCATAGTGAGAGTCCAGATATTACGCTTTCAGCGGAGCATTCTGATTACAAATGGGCAACGAAAGAACAACTCGAATTACTTTTGCCGCCTGAAATAATGAAGGATTTCGATCAAAATAATGTGTTTTATGAACTTGGAATTTAGATAAAAGGGACCTGGTAAAATACCTGGTCCCATACCAATTATTCTTTTACATAAACAGCCGTCCCAGTAGCGATGCACATCATCATGCCTTCTCGAAGTGTTTCAAAATCAAGGTCAACAGCAACGACCGCATTAGCACCCATTCTGCGCGCTTTGTCTTCCATTTCACGGATGGCGATTTCGCGTCCCTCGGCTAGCTTATTTTCATAAGCGGAGCTCCTGCCGCCAATCACATCTGTGACACTTGCCAAAAAGTCACGGACCACGTTCGCGCCCATGATCGCTTCACCTGACACAATCCCTAAATATCGTTCAATCTCTTTTCCCTGCAAAGTCGGTGTTGTAGTTACAATCATCTTTAACTCCTCCTTCTTAAGTAGGCTCTTTTCGTCAATATGTATCCCTGCGAAAATAACCTTAAGTATCTACATATACGATACCCTTTTAAAAAAGTTTCAAAATTAAATACCAGCAAAAAAAGAACCCGGCGAAATGCGCCAGGTTCCGTCTGCTTAAACTTCGTCTTCCTCTACGCGGTTTTTAAAAGCTTCCTGGACGACTAGGAATTCTTCATCTTCCTGAGCTTCTGTCGCAGCGCGCTTTGCTTTTTCGGCACCTGCTGGGAAATTGCCTGGATGGCTTTTATTCTTATGGTTGAAATCTTTACCTCTGCCCATCTTGAAACCTCCTTTCTTGTCCCAAGTAGTTTTTCCTGATGGAAGCTGAAATATAAAAAATCAGTTCCTGGGCAGTTGCATATGATTGTATAGATAGAAATTTCTTGAAAGGAGGGTGGCTGCAATGGATAAAAAAATTTACGCAAAGGATTTATCTCCACGGCAAAATGTTTTTTGTGCAACTCATGGTGACAATGCACCGCTTTTTACTGCAGAAGCAGTTGTTAATCGGACGATTACCCAGATAAATTTAGAAGATTACAAAGGGCAGTGGGTCATTTTATTTTTTTACCCTAACGATTTTACACCTGTTTGACAGACAGAACTGGCGGCGGTCGCCGCTGTTTACCCTCATATAAAAGCTATGAACGCTGAATTGGTTTCAATCAGTACTGACAGCGTCCATTCGCACAAGGTTTTTCAAGAAACCTCTCCACCCTTGAAAAATGTTACCTATCCCATGGCCAGTGACAGGACACATATGATCAGCAGAGCCTACAGGGTACTTGATGAAACAACTGGGGAATCTTTCAGAGCATCGGTGTTTATTGACCCTGAGCAAATTATCAGAGCAAAGCTTGTTTATCCTCGTAAAATTGGCCGTAATCTGCCAGAGCATGTCCGGCTGTTACAAGCACTGCTATATGTAAAACAAACAGGGAAGGGCGTACCGGCCAACTGGATGCTTGGCCAGCAGGGCTTCAATACGGATCAATCGAACATTGGAAATGGATCAGGACCATCATTAAATCAGCACAGATACGGTGACTTTTATTAGAATAAAAAGGCCTATTAGAAAATCTAATAGGCCTTAGTTCATTAACAGACACCCCTTGTTATGTAATTATGATATATGTTGTTTAATATCCTGCTCGCTAACTTGCTAAACCTTTAACGCGGTAAAATGTGAAACTCTAAACAATATAATTAGGAAAAAATGGGAGAAAATAATATAATAATAGTAATAAGGTGAAATTGACGGACTGGAGTGGTTCTGATGGATTTTTCATTTATTGTTTCTGAGGATAGGATTAAGCGAGCCTATAAAGATGGGGAATTTGAAAACCTTCCTGGTTATGGAAAACCGCTAAATCTTGAGGATTTATCTGCAGTGCCAGAGGAATTAAGGATGGCTTACCAGCTGCTGAAGAACAGCGGGTTCTCTCCTGAGGGAAATAAATTAAGGCAAGAAGTCATGACGATCGAAGATTTGATCCGCAAATGTGAGAATCCAGAAGAAAAAGAGCAGCTCAGCCAGCAATTAGGCCAGAAGCTCCTAAAGTACAACAAACTCATGTCAAGCAGAGGCGGCACCACCAACTCATCCATATTCAAAAACTACGAACGCAAAATCCAAAACAAACTACTTTAACAAATTAACGCGCCGGGGGTCAGACCCCCGGCGCGTTAACGTTTTAAAGCACTGGGGGTCTGACCCCCAGTGGAGTAATGCGGTGATTGAATAAAGATATTGTCTTCTAAGCGCCTATTGTTTTGATTTTTTCGGCTGCTATTGCTGTTTGGTTTACGTATGCTGCGATGGTTTGGTTGTCGTCGTTGAGTGTTTCGATTGTTGCGTTCATTTCTTCAAGTCCTGCTGTTGCTTGTTCGATGATGGCTGCCAGTTCTCTTGTTGATGCTTCGACGTCGCCTGTCTGGTGTTTCACGTCACTTACTGTTAATTCGAACTGATCAAATTGATTGGTAAGCTCGCGCAGTGTGCTGCTGACTTCAAAAAAGAAGCCAGAGACTTCGTCTGCCGCAGTTCTGCTTTGTGCAAGCTTTTCACTGCTGTCATTCATTTTCTCAAGGGCAGCTGAGTTTGTTTCATTAACAGCAGCAAGATTTTCAGTAATATGCAAGGCTGTTTCCTTTGTCATTTCAGCCAGTTTGCGAATTTCGTTGGCCACAACGGAGAAGCCTTTGCCAGCTTCGCCAGCGCGTGCTGCTTCAATTGAAGCATTCAATGCAAGCAGATTTGTTTGCTCGGTGATATTTCGAATGTTAACGATGAAGCCGTTTGTTTCCTCAATCTTTTTTGTCAGCATGGAGAATGTTTGGCTAAGTTCAGAAATAGAACCGGCAAGCTCTTTCATGTCTCCCTGCAGTTCCCCGATCTTAAGCGAGCCGTTTTCAGATGCCTTGGCAGCCTGTAACGTATTATCAGAAAGCAGCACGGACATCTTGGACATTTCGTCCATCCGTTGTCTCGTCATTTCAGCATTTTCAGAGATTTGGCTTATTTGTTCTGTCTGTACCTGGCTTCCAGCTGAAATTTCGTTTACCGCTATTTTCATTTCCGTTTGAGACGATAAATGGGTTTGAATCTGGCCGTTTATTTTACCAAGACTTTCTGACACAATGAGAAGCTCATTATGCAGCAATGAGCTATGCTCCTCTTTACGGGCTTTTTCCTTTTCCGAATCCGCCAAGAACGTCTCAAGCGACTTGTAGGTGTTCCGGTTCAAGCGAATCAAAACGAACAACACTGCACCAAGCAGTATGTAGCAAAGCAAGATTGCAGCAAAATTAGTGCTTAAGAAATCAACATTTTCAGTTGCCATGAGGGTGTTCATGACTACTCCAGCTAATCCTAAAGTAAATCCTATTACAAAAATTTTTGTATCGAAATGGATGGCTGCAAATACCGCCAGGAACAGAAGGACTAACAAGAATGCACCATTGCCGCCAAATTGGCCAATGTAGATAAAATGGTGAATATAAATAACTGCCAGTGCTGCGTATGGAAAAAAAGATTCTTTCTTAAACAAAACTTGTAAAATGATATAACTTAGGACAAAAAATAGTAATTCACTTGCATAAATCATCGTTTTAAAAAATGGTTCTTTTTCAATAATGGTATATGCTGTTGTCGCTAGCAAAGATACGGAGTAGGTGCTGAGCATCAAGGTGTTTTTCTTTCTCGTATCCTGCCTGCGGAGATTTTCAATAGCCTCCACAATAAATCCTCCTCTGAAGATAAGTGTCTTTACATATGTTATATCGGAATAAAGTTTCATGTCGTTAATCTCTTCATTAAAAATAATTTTTACCTATCCATTTTGATAAAATCCTTCCTTACCTCTTAAAATTTCTGAAATTGTGTCGAAATAAAAAAAGATACTTGATTACAGTCAAAAAGTTCGACATAGAAATAGATGCAAAGCAGACAGGGGAGTCGTAAATGGATAAGTCGTCGATCATAGGTGTCATTTTAGCGATTATAGCTGTAGGAGTTGGGATGGTCTTCAAAGGGGTAAGCCCAAGCGCACTCGTGAATCCAGCAGCAATCTTAATCATAATTGTGGGAACAGTAGCAGCCGTAACAATAGCTTTTCCAGCAAATGAACTAAAAAAAGTGCCTAAGCTATTCGGGATTTTATTTAAGGAAAAAGAAATGGTGGATCTTCCGGCTTTGATCCGTTTATTCTCAGAATGGGCCCAGCTCGCCAGAAAAGAAGGGCTGCTGGCGCTTGAAGCAAAGACAAGCGAAGTAGATGATGAGTTCTTGAAGAATGGCTTATCGCTTGCAGTGGATGGTCAAAGTGCTGATTATATCAGAGATGTTTTGACTGAAGAAGTGGAAGCAATGGAAGAGCGCCATTTATCAGGCGCAGCCATTTTTACCCAGGCTGGCACTTATGCTCCTACACTTGGAGTACTTGGCGCAGTTGTAGGTTTGATTGCAGCATTGAGCCATATGGATAATACGGACGAGTTAGGAAGGGCGATTAGTGCGGCTTTCGTAGCGACATTGCTTGGTATTTTTACCGGTTATGTACTGTGGCATCCATTCGCCAATAAATTGAAGCGCAAATCGAAGCAGGAAGCAAAAGTGAAATACATGATGATTGAAGGAATCTTATCAATCCTTGAAGGGGAAGCGCCAAGAGTGATCGAACAGAAGCTTGCCTCCTATCTGCCGGCAGGCGACCGAAAACGAATCCTTGAAGAAAGCAGTGTGGCGAAGGATGAGTAGGAGAAAGAAGAAGGAGCACCATGAGGACCATATGGATGAATCTTGGCTCATCCCTTATGCCGATTTGCTCACACTCCTGCTGGCGCTGTTTATCGTTTTGTTTGCGATGAGTTCTGTTGATGCTGTGAAATTCCAAATGCTTTCAAAAGCATTTAATGATGTGTTTTCAGGGGGGACGGGTGTGTTTGAATTCCAAAGCCCAATGCCAGAAGGACAGATGGAATCTCCTGATGAACGCAAAGAAGATGTCGAGAAGAATGATCAGAAGGCTGAGGCAGCGAAGGATCAAATGGAACTGATGGAGCTGCAAAAGAAGGTCAATTCGTATATTGAGGATAAAAAGCTTAAAGATAAGCTTAACACCTCTTTAACAGATGAAGGCCTGCTTTTGACGATAAGGGATAATGTCCTGTTTGAATCGGGAAGGGCAGAGGTCAGGTCCACCGATATGAACATCGCGAATGAAATCGCTGATTTGCTGATCATGGAGCCTCCGCGGAATATCATTATCAGCGGACATACAGATAATGTCCCAATAAAGAACGCGCGTTATGAATCAAACTGGGAACTGAGCGTCATGCGTGCGGTAGAATTTATGAAAATCATTTTGAAAAATGAAAAGCTTGACCCGCGCTGGTTCAGTGCAAAGGGATTTGGCGAATTCCAGCCAGTGGCTACGAATGCGACCGCTGAAGGAAAAGCCAGGAACCGAAGGGTAGAGATTTTAATTCTGCCTCGTACAAGCAATAATCCAGAGTAATAGGAAGGCCGTCATCATTTAATTGGTGACGGTCTTTTGTTTATTATTTTTCATTTACGCTATTTTCATAATTTTGGATTTTTGCTATGATTTAGGAATCTAACTTTATGAGGTAAATAACATGAATAAAAAACTTAAAAGCTATTACCGGCAATTCCACCCGATTGTCTGGGTTCTGCTAAGCGGGACAGTGCTCGCAAGGGGTTCAGCATTCGCCACACTTCCGTTCCTGGCCATTTATTTATCCAGGAATCTGGATTTACATCCTGTGCTGATCGGTTTAACCATTGGAATCAGTCCTTTGGCCGGAGTGATCGGGGGATTTTTAGGTGGGCATTTGTCTGATCGTTTCGGACGCAAGCCCGTCATGATTGGTTCACTCTTCTCAATGTCGCTTATTTATTTGGGTTTTATGATTGCGGAAACACCTGTATGGTTTATCATTTTAAACGCGCTTAATGGACTCGCCGGTTCATTTTTTGAGCCGTCAGGGCAGGCCCTGATTGCTGATTTGACGGAAAAAAGCAAGAGAATGCGGGCCTTCTCATTACGCTATACGGCTATCAATATTGGTGCTTCCGTCGGACCGCTGCTAGGTGCTTACCTTGCCGTTGTTTCAGCAAAGTCAGCCTTCATGGTGACAGGAATTATGTACTTCATTTATGTATTGATCTTTGCGGGAATGATAAAAAAGTACAATGTAGGCAATCCAGTCAGTAAAGGGGCAGCGAAGGTTACGATTGCGAGCTCCTTAAGGATTGTTGGAAAAGACAAAGCCTTACTATATTTAGTGCTTGGAAGCATCATTATCAATTTCGGATACTCGCAAATTGAATCCAATGTGCCTCAGCATTTGGAATCTTCGCTTGCAAACGGGGTCTTCGTTTATTCAGTGATGCTGTCCATAAATGCTGTGATGGTCGTGATTTTGCAAATGCCAATCAGCCATTTCGCGGAACGTTTCAAAACGATGCAGGTCATGATGGCTGGAGCCGTCTTCCTGTCTGTCGGGATGCTGACATTTGGATTTGTTTCTGGCTGGTACACAGGCATACTGGCTATTTTGTTCGTAACCATTGGGGAAATACTGATCTTTCCTTCAAGCAGCTATCTTGTTGACCAGCTGGCGACGGATGAATTAAGAGGGACATATTTTGGGGCAGCCCAGTTCCGCAAGCTTGGCCATTTCATTGGACCGATTGTAGGTGGCTTCTTATTAAAGGAGGCTGGCGGTACTGTATTATTCTCAGTTATTGCCGTTGCGGTTCTTGGAAGTATCTTATTCTTTGTACAGGGGAACAAGGTTTTTGTGAAAACTTCCCCAGCTATTGTGAAAAATTAATGCGAAAAAGCAGGATTCGTTGGAGTCCTGCTTTTTTAGGCTTCTTAAAAAAGTAATGTTCCTCAGCAAAAACACCTCATTATCCCGTGAAATCATCCTTAATTCCGCGAAAATACTCCTGTTTCAGAGGGGAAATCCTTAATTCATATTCATATTCACATTACGAAATCATTCCGCTTCCTGCTCAACAGGATCAGGCTGGCACATTTTATCCACCGCGAATCCGATTACTAGCATCATCGCGATTGGAATGGAGAAGTTTAAAATATGAACAATCGTCATGTCCATGTCCTCCTAATGAAATTATAAGTCCTTGCATAGTATTTACATTATATTCTAATTGTCACAAAATAGACACAATTTAATATTTGAATTCAGAAAATTAAAAATACAATTGTTTTTCTCTGTAATCATGCCATTTTTTACTGGCATCCCACTGGATAACTTCAACATTTCCCCACAATAATTTCAAGTTTCTCTCACATTTATTTGCTAGTTTTAAAGTGGAACGTTTTTGAGGGAGGGTAGCCATGAAATGTAACGTACGGGCTGTAACAATGACATTGTTATTTGTCATGTTTTTTGCCATGGGACATACCAATGCATCGGCCGAGACTATTAAAGTAGAAAAAGGGCAATCCATGCAGGCTGCTATTGATCGCTCAAAGAATGGGGATTTCATTTTCATCCTGCGTGGAGTTTATCAGGAGAACCTGGTCATTGATAAGCCAATCTCAATCAAGGGAGAACCGGGAGCAATCATTGATGGCAGCGGAAGGGGTAATGTCATCACAATTACTGGATCCAATGTCCACCTCGAAGGGCTGACCATCAGGAACATTGGCACCCAACAAGAGGACAGCGGAATTAATATTAAAAAAGCCCACAAGAATGTAATTAAAAAGAATACGCTGGAAAATGTCCATAACGGAATTTATATAGCAAACAGCAATCAAAATGAACTGATTGAAAACAGCATCACAAGCTATGAATCCCATTTTTCAAAACGGGGAAATGGCATCCATATATTTAAAGGCAGGGACCACCTGCTCGAAGGTAATCAAATTTCCAATGTCCAGGATGGCATCTATTTTGATTTTACAAAAAACATTAACGTAACTGATAACAATGTCCAGCAATCCCGCTATGCGATGCACTTCATGTTCAGCGAACAAATCTTAGCAAAAAAAAATGATGTCGAAAAAAATATCACTGGATTCATGGTGATGGATTCTCAGGAAATTGAGTTCATTGAAAACAGGGTTGCAGACCATTTCCATGTCAGGGGATTCGGAATCTTAATTTATGAAACGAAGAATGTTCTAATCGAAAGAAATGAAATCATTCACAACAGTACTGGACTTTCATTGGAAAATGGTGAGGATACTCGTGCGATTAAAAATATTATTGCAGCCAACCAGGTTGGACTGGAATTCAAAGATCAAAATCATCAAAATACCTTTTCGGAAAACAATTTTATCGGCAATATCGTGCAGTCAAAGATATCGGGTGACGACATGAGGCTCGATAATGGCATGAGAGGGAACTACTGGGATGATTACGGCAGTTTTGATCTCTCGGGTGATGGCATTGGCGAAGAGGCGTACAAGGCAGGTTCATTGTATGATCGCCTTTTACAAAAACAGCCATACTGGCAATTCTTCTTTGAAAGTCCGTCGATTAAACTCTGGACTAAAGCGGAGTCGTTATTCCCGTCTATTGGCTCTGCCAACGTATATGATGCGAAACCGCTTGTGGAACCAGTCACAACTCTGCAGCCGGATGAAGAGCAAACTCGCAAAAATACGACCATTCCTGGGATTGCCGGCGCCTTGTTTATCTTGTTCTCTTTAATAGTCATTGTGAAAGGAAGGAAACTGCTATGATAAAAAAACTTGGAATGGCGGCTCTGCTGCTGGCGATGTTAAGCGGCTGCCAGAACAGCTCGATGGAACCTGAAGAGATCAACCCTGAGATCGATGTATGCGAGATATGTAATATGGGAATTGTCAATGAGAATTTTGCGACAGAGGTTGTTACCGACGATGGCGAAATTTATAAATTCGATGATATAGGCTGCATGGAGGAATTCCGTAAGTCAGAAAGCAGCCTGCAAGAGGGAGGCGCTGCGAAAAAGTTTGTACGGGATATGGAATCTGCTGAGTGGGTAGAGCTTGAAAAGGCTTATTACGCTTACCATCCTGATTTTTGGACGCCAATGGCCAATGGGGTCGTCAGCTTTAAGAATAAGGATAGCGCTGAGAATTACGTAAAGGAACAGGGGATGGGAGAAATCTTGGATTATCAAGCACTGGCAAATCATGAGTGGAGCTGGGAACAATGATGCATATTGCCAGGCAGCAGATGACCCTGATCATGAGAAGCCACTGGCTGGCCGGCTTTGGCCTGTTGTTTTCATCTTTGGCAGTTATGGTTGCGTTTTTAGGAAATACGGGCGGATTTGGTTTTGATGGATTCAATCGGATGACGGCAAGTTTGCTGAATGTTAACCTTCTGCTGATCCCGTTGCTGTCGCTGCTGATTGGCAGCTTGTTTTTGTCAGGTGAAAAAGAAGACAGGGGATTGATGCTGCTCCTGACGTATCCAGTTTCTCCCTGGGGTGTGATCCTCGGAAAATACGCAGGGCTGTTTGCAGCTATTTGGTCTGTTGTGACATTCGGCTATGGGGCGGCCTTTCTGGTGATTTTCTTCATTGGCGGCAGCGTTTCAGTATCTTTGCTGATTTCGTTCTATTTATATTCGGTGCTGTTGGCGGCCATATTCCTTTCGCTCGCGATGATGATTGGCATCTTATCCAAAACTCGCTTTCAGGCGCTTGGGAGCAACTTGATTGTTTGGACATTCCTTGTGCTTTTTTATGATTTCATCATCATGGGAGCAAGCATGTTCACGATGAAGCAGTGGCTGCTGCCGATGCTAACAGTTTCGATCTTTATTAACCCTGTGGAGTTAATCCGCGTCCAATCGATTCTATCGCTCGATGGGGCATCCGTATTTGGGCCGCGCCTATATGATATGACGGTTTGGGCGGATGGATTGACAGGAAAGATGCTATTTTTATCCGCTGCGTTGCTGTGGACAATCCTGCCTGTTCTATACTCAGTGCGCAGGATTAAAAGGGGGGCTGTTGTTGAGTAACGAGGAATGGATCAGGCTGGAGGGTTTGGCCAAACATTATAGTGAGACGAAAAAAATCACGGATATCAATCTGACTGTCGGCAAAGCGGAAATTTTTGCACTTTGCGGAGGGAATGGAGCCGGCAAAAGCACGCTGATCAAAATGCTGACGGGTATCATGAAGCAGACTGTAGGTAAGGTGTTAATGAAAGGAAACGAAGTGAATCCGCAGAGCTTTGAATACAAGCAGTTATTCTCCTATATGCCAGATGAAATGCTGTTCCCGCGCCAATTAACCGGACTTGAAGTATTAACCTTTTTTGCCCGCCTTCGAAAAATCAGTGATGAAAAGGTAAGCGAGGCATTGCAGCAGGTTGGATTGTACGAAGTACGCCATATGCCAATAAAGCAGTATTCAAAAGGGATGCAACAGCGGCTTTCACTGGCGCAGGCACTTCTGCCCGATGTCCCGCTGAGAATTCTCGATGAGCCGACCAATGGTCTTGACCCATACTGGGTGTTTCGCTTTAAGGAAATCATTCTCGAGGAGAAAAGCCAGGGAAGGACGATCTTCTTCACTACCCATATTCTCAGCCTTGTAGAAGAATTAGCTGACAGAGCTGCGTTCATGCAGGAAGGGAAGATGCAATACTGTGATGCAGTTAATTCGCTCATCCAACAAGATGGAGTATACTCACCACTGGAAAAGATATTCTTTTCTCGTGCACAACAGGGCCCAATTTGAATCTTATCCACATGTGGATAAGAGACTCACTGATGGAAGAAAGCAGAAAGGAACACAAATAGAAAACCCAGTGCAGGATTTGCACCGGGTTTTTACTGTTTAATGGCCGCTTTCTTTGTCCTCAGCTTCCATTTCATTGTGATCTCCATCCATACTGCTGTCTTCGCCATTCATATCACTGTTTTCCTTTTTATTCATGCTGCCGCCATTCATTTTCATCTTCATTTTCTTCATGTATCGTTCATTTGAAATCTGGTCAATTTGTTCCCAGGTAGCAAGCTCTGGTTTTTTGTCGCTATTTTCAGCGATGAATTTCTCGGCGCTTGCCTGATCCTTGAAGAATGCATAGCCGTATTTCATTGGCGTTTTAATGTCCGCTTTTACAGGAATAGCCGTATCAGCATCGATCCATTCGGAAGTTACATAGTCTCGTACCCATTTTTCATCGTACTCGACGTCATCTCTTCTCGGTGAGTTTAAAAGACAGCCGGAATCGTCGAAGAATACATATTTCCCGTCAGCGGTTTTTGCCTGTGCAGTGAAAACGCCCATTGGATCGTTTTCAGGATAGACCTTCATATTGCAGAAGGCGCATACATCGTCTTCACCAGGTTCATGAGGACCGTCAGCATGCTCTGTCTCATTGTGTTTTTCTTCAGTCGCAGAAGCTGTCTTACCCCCACTTTCATCCTTTGTTTCTGCAGCATCATTACCGCAGGCAGATATAACGGTTAATAAGAATAATGCAATTAAAATAGATAAATATTTCTTCATCTGAATCCCTCCTTGTGTTCGAAATTAATCCTACCAAGGAGTTGTGATTAAAATAAGAAAATTCAGTGGGAAAAGCGTGAGATTTGCCGAATCTCTTTGACAATTTTGTGACGGATATACAGAACGATTTTTTACGGGCCCAGTCATCAAAAGGAAGTCCATTTTTTAAAAATGTAACTGTTTTTTAATAATGTTGTGTAAATTCAGACAAAAGTTTAAGATTTAATTATAGGCTAGTATTTGGAAATAGCGAGGTGCGCAGCATGAACGAAAAAGAGGCGCTGATTTTAAAACTGATTAAAGAAGATCCTTTTATCTCACAAAGCGATTTAGCTGCGAAGACCGATTTATCGCGTGCAGAGGTTGCAGGCTATATTTCATCTTTAATTAAACAAGGAAAAATACTTGGCCGTGCCTATATCCTGCCTGAGAAACGCCAGGTATTGTGCGTGGGCGGGGCGAATATCGACAGGAAAATCTGGTCGAAAAGCCAGCTGGAGCTTGGCACCTCAAACCCTGCAGAGAGTTCGAAATCATGCGGCGGCGTGGCAAGGAATATCGGCGAAAATCTAGGAAGGCTCGGAAGCGATGTCAGCGTGCTGACCGTCGTAGGCGATGACCATGAAGGGCACTGGCTTATGGAATACACAAAGGCATTTGCTGATGTCAATCCTTCACAAATGCTTAAGGGGCATTCTACAGGAGCCTACACGGCAGTGCTGGATCATGAAGGGGAAATGTCCGTTGCACTGGCAGAAATGTCAATCTATGATTCTATCACCCCAGAATTTATTGAGAGTAAATGGGGCTATTTTGCTTCCTCTGATTTCATTTTTCTTGATACCAATTTTCCCGCATATGTCCTCGAGGCGATCATCTTGCGTTGCAGGAAAGAAAACATTCCGCTCTGCATCACCCCGGTTTCTTCGCCAAAAGCGAAAAAACTGCCAGAGGATTTGTCCGGTGTGACCTGGCTGATTGCCAACAAGGACGAAGCAGAAGCCATTTCAGGAGTCGTCATTGAAAATGAAGGCGACTTCTTTAAAGCTGCTGAGTTGATTATACATAAGGGCGTCGAGAAGGTCGTCATCAGCAGGGGAGACAATGGGCTGATTTATTTTTCATCTAAAGGAGAAGCGGGCGTGCTTATCCCGCCGAGCATATCCGTGATCGATGTGACCGGAGCTGGGGATTCCCTGGCAGCAGGAATTATCTATGCTCACCTAAATGGGATCCAAACAGAGGATGCCTGCAAAATAGGCATGGCTTGCTCGATTCTTACCTTGCAGACAATTGAAACAGTGAATCCAATTTTAAATAATAAACAATTGCTCGACACGTATAAACAAAACTTTAAATAAGAGGGATATAGGATGCTAGAGAAGTGGCTTGAATTTTCACAGGAAGTAATCGAAGCAAGAGAAAAGGGCAAGCCTATTGTTGCCCTTGAGTCTACCATTATCTCTCATGGAATGCCTTATCCACAGAATATCCACACAGCAAGAGAAGTTGAGGAAATCATCCGGGAAAATGGAGCAGTTCCTGCTACGATTGCCATCCTTGACGGAAAAATAAAGATTGGCTTGTCAAATGACGAGCTGGAATATTTGGGACAGAGCAAGGATGTTGAAAAAGCGAGCAGGCGTGACCTGCCATACTTATTGTCCTCCAAGAAAAATGGTGCGACTACAGTAGCGGCAACCATGATTTGCGCAGAGTTAGCCGGAATTGAAGTGTTTGTCACAGGGGGAATTGGCGGCGTCCACCGAGAAGCAGAATTGACAATGGATATTTCCGCTGACCTTCAGGAGCTCGCAAATACAAATGTAGCCGTCGTCTGTGCAGGCGCGAAGTCTATTCTAGATCTGGGATTGACACTTGAATATCTGGAAACATACGGAGTTCCAGTCGTAGGCTTTGGAACGGACACATTGCCAGCGTTTTATACGAGGACGAGTCCATTCAATGTGAATTACCGCCTGGATACAACCGCTGAAGTTGCAGATATGATCCGGACAAAATGGGAGCTGGGGCTGAATGGGGGCGTCGTGGTGGCAAACCCGATTCCCGAAGAACATGCTCTAGAGGAAAGCCTAATCAATAGTGTCATAGAAAAAGCACTGGCTGAAGCGAAAGAAAATCAAATCGGCGGCAAACAGGTTACTCCGTTCCTGCTGGGAAAAGTAAAAGAATTAACAGAAGGAAAGAGTCTTGCTGCAAATATCGCGCTTGTCAAAAACAATGCCAGGGTAGGAGCGATGATCGCTGTCAGCCTTGCAAAATAGAGCAAATAGAGAATCAGCCATGATGCTGGTTCTTTTTTTTTATGCGTCGCTATCACTGATGGATATTTTATGAATTGTAAGTTACTGAAAAGTCTTGATACATAACCATGTCTAAGAATAACGCACTCTAATGCAATAAATTTTAAAAATTGGTCTAAATAGATTGGCGTAGTTGTATTTTATTAGTAACAAAAAAATAGTTGGGAGGATGAGAGGGCAGGGTGACTGAGGATACTCGCCAAAAGTACTTGATTTGTTTTTGCTATCATTTGTCGTGATTAATATTATTCTTGAATTTCACAAAGTCCAAATAAAAGGAAAAATCTTCTTTGCTGATTCCGTTCTTTATCGCTTCATCCACAAGCAAGAGCCACTCCTGATCAATTGGAATACCATTCTTGTTGACCTTTATCTCGTGCCCCATTAAATATTCAACCGTAGTGTCCAGCGTTTTGGCCAGACGAGATAACACTTGCAGGGAGGGATTCTTCTGAATGCCTCTTTCAATATAACTAAGATAAGATTTCGACACATTTGCTTTTTCAGATAGCTCAGTGATCGAGTACTTTTTTCTTATCCGCAGACTTTTAATTTTCTCTCCAACCATCATATGATTATTCTCCTTAAAATCAATTCATCTATTCATTATAACGAACATTTGAGTTCTTTTAAAAATACAAGAATGTAAGAAAAACAGAGTATATTCTTTAAAACGAACGAATAAAGTGAGTTTTTGGGATAATTCGGCATTTTTTAGACTTTTTCATAAATGATTCTATTGAACTATACTTTATAAAGAACGTAGGCGGCTTTTATTCTTGCCCAGGAGGTTTTGAAGGGGATGTACAGAAAAAACTGTGATCGATGCAATCGTCCATCGTATAGCAGCAATGAGGTAGGGGAGTGGCTTTGCCCTGTTTGTGGTCATGATTTAACTAGATATCCCTTTTTTCAAGCAGTAACTCTTGAAAAAGTGGCCATTTTAAACCGATGGAATAACGCTCCATATAAAAAAGAAACTACTCGTAGAGAGTCCGCCAATAATTTTTGGGGGTAAGAATAAAAAAACTGTTCAACAATTAGGTATAAAATATGACAAAAAAGTCCTTATAAATGCTTGAAATTTCTGAAAACTTACCAAGACAACAAGTGTTTTTTGTAATTCTGTGGAAAAAAAAAGAAATAATCGATAAAAAGTAACCGACAAATACCTACATTATAAATAAAAAGAACCATATACAATGATATTGGGAGTTAAGGATATGAAAAAAGGCACAGAAAAAGGCAAACTTGTTGAAAAACTAGGACGCAAAGTCACGGATCTAAGGTGCAATGTACTATGATGGCCGGACTGCCTGGAATACAAATAGTATTTTGGGGGGAAGAAAGTGATTAGTGAGAAGGCAATTTTCGAAGAACTGGATACAGAATGGATGCAGTTAATCATGGAAGCACTAGAAATGGGCTTAAATAAAGAGGAAATTCGAGAGTTTTTAACAAACTTCAATGGCCAATCAGTTGGTACTGAGCTTTAAAACCTACATATATAATAAAAAATTGATCAAGCAGCTCTTTTTGGAGGTGCTTTTTATTTTTAGGAGAGTTGCATGCGATCCTAAGGGCGGTGTGTTGATTTGCACAAAACAAAGAAAAAGGACAGCCTAGGCTATCCACCGAACGTTACTTATTATGAATTCTCCATTTATTGAATTCCAGAAACTCACGGAATTGATCTTTGGAAATTCCAGAATCCATTGCCTCTTTAACAAGGTTCACCCAATCAGAATCCATATTCTCCTTGTCTGGCTGTTCGTGGATTAAATGGTCCACAGGGATATGAAGGACAGCAGCGATTTTCTCTAAGAATTGGATTGAAGGGTTCGTTTGAAGATTGCGCTCCAAAGAGCTTAAATATGATTTCGCGACGCCAGCTTGTTCGGCCAGTTCGGATAACGACATTTTCTTTTCAAGTCGAAGTTTTTTAACGCGCTCACCGATCATAGTTATCCACACCTTATCAATTTATATTTATATCATAACAAATCATTTTAAACAGTTCCATATTAAGAACATCTTATAGAACAATTATAACCAATTTATTTTTCCTATAGGGTACTTTTTTGAAGTTTTTGCAGAGCTCATGTTGGGAAAATTAGTGGAATTTCAATCACTAATTTTATATCGACTTAATTTTACAGGATTTAAGTCTCAGAATCATGATAATCATAGGCGCTGTTACCTCGGGCAATCGGGAAGCATCCCACGTCTGCGGGGTAAAATAATCATTCTTGCGGACTACCTAGGTCTTCCCTGAACCGCATTTTCCGGAGGACACTGAACAGCTTCTTGGAATGAACCACGCACGATGGAAAGGCAGCAGCATTTTCTGTTCCAATCAACAGAGCTGCCAAAGTCGCGGCCAACTGTAGAGATAATCCTAGTTTTGAGCATTTTAATCCCAGTTACAGTATTTTTAATCCCAGTTTCTCCGTTTTTAATCCCATTTCAGCAGAAGTAGTCTCGCAACTAAAAAAACAAAAGCACTCTGTTCCTTAACTGAACCATTTAATAAGAGTCTTTAGCACCACATTTGTTCTCAAAACCCGGAAAAAAAGGTAAAATGATAGCAATCAGTATAGGCACGGGGGAATATGATGCAGAAAAAGTATTTGTTGATATATGAAGAGATCGCGAGAATGATTCAAGAGGGCCATTATCAGCCGAAAACAATCCTGCCGTCAGAAAATGAATTTGCTGACAGCTATAAAACTTCGAGGGAGACCATTAGGAAAGCATTGAATTTGCTTGCGCAGAATGGATTTATCCAGAAGATTCGCGGGAAGGGCTCGCTGGTGCTGGATTTAAAAAGGCATCAGTTCCCGATTTCCGGGCTGGTAAGCTTCAAGGAGCTCGCCGAAAACATGGGAGGCAAGGCTGAAACGAATGTTGAGGAATTCACGTTGGAACTGGCTGGCCGAGAAATTGCAAAAGAACTTCATGTCGATGATGACGAAAAGGTGTGGAAGGTAACAAGAGTGAGGCTTATTGATGGCGAGAGAATCATCCTTGATAAGGATTTTCTTGTGGAGAAATTTGTGCCTGGACTCACGAAGGAAAACTGTCAAAATTCCATTTTTGAATATATCGAGAAGAAGCTTGAAAAAAAGATCAGCTTTGCCAAAAAGGAATTCACTGTTGAGGAACCAAGCGAGGAAGACCGTCGGCTTCTGGATATGGAAGGTTATCACGCAATCGTTGTCGTTAAGAATTATATTTACTTCGATGACGCTACACAATTCCAATATACAGAATCCAGGCACCGTCCCGACAAATTCCGGTTCGTTGATTTTGCCCGGCGGATGGATACGAAGTCGATATAAGATCGATATTGCATAAAGAGAACGGCTTCCCAAAAATGGGAAGCCGTTTATTATTTTGAGATAAGAAAGTATAAAAT